>JAYUUW010000295.1:0-11286 GCA_043754665.1 Anaerolineales bacterium
GTTAGCGCAAGACAGCCAAACCGCCGACGCTGGGCCTCTATGAAGGTGCGAGCTACCATGCAACAGGCAGCCGGCGTGTGACACGGCTGCCCGTCGAAACGGATCATCCCCTGGCGGGCGGGCAAGGCCGCCTGACAGCGCTGCGAATCTTACTGGCGATGCGCGAAGTGGTCAACCCACGGCGTAAGAGAAAAAAGAAAGAGAAAAAGGCGGGAAAAGGGCTGGAGGTCAGGGGTAGAGGTCGGAAGTTGGAGGTCAGAGGTCGGAAACGGGCGGGTTGGGTAGGGAGAGGCGGGGGAAAGGAACGGGGCCGGTCAACTGGGTTGACCGGCCCCGCATGGGCCGTGGCAAAGGCTGCGGGCGGGGCGGCTAGCCCGGCGGCGGGGTGCTGTAGGTCAGCAGGCTCTCGCCCACCCAGCCGGTCTGGCCGGTGTCGGGCAGGCGGATGCGGACCCAGGTGATGCCGTCGGCGGTGGCCTGCGCGGCCGAGATGACGTGGACGACGGTGCCGTTGGTGACACCGCCGACGACGGTGCCATTCGGGGCGTCGCGCAGGCGGCCGACAATGCCTTCAGCCAGGGTGACCGTGCCGACGGCCAGCACATCGGCGGGCAGCGGCTCGGTGGGCGTGGCGGTGGGCGGCTGGGTTTGGGTGGGGCTGGGCACGGCGGTGCGCGTGGCTGTTGGCGCGGCGGTGGGCGCGGTGGTGCTGGTGGCGGCCACGGTGGCCGTAGCCGGGGGCTCGGTGTTGGCGGCGGTTTCGCTGGCGACGCCGGCCGCCGGCACCGTGACGGTGGCGACGGCCAGGGTGGCCTGCGGGCTGCCGCTGAATAAGCCCCGCAGCGGGCCGGCGGCCAAGGCCACGCCGACGCACAGCACGACGCTGACCAGGCCCACGGGCACGGCCAAGCGCCGCCAGAGGGGCGTTTGCGCGGGCCGCACGAACGGCTCGGGTTCGCCCAGCACGGGTTTGACCAGGGCCGGCGCAGCGTGCAGGGGCTGGGTGGGCACCGGTTCGCGGTGGGCGGGCACCACGCGCACGGTCTCCCGGCCGACCGGCGTCAGCGGGAGACGGGCGACCTCGGCACTGGGCAGGTCGGCGCGCAGCTCGGCGGCCTCGGCCTGCCAGGCATGCAGGCGGGCATCGCGCTCGAGGGTGTAAGCGATTTGACCGGCGGCGGCCTCGGCCACGGGCACGGTTTCGGGCGCGAAGGCGGCCGGGCGGGTGCTGAAGAACAGGAGCACGCCGGCCGGGCTGGGGCCGCCAGCGCTCAACTGCACCGGCAGCGCCAGGCTGCTGTGATACTGACCGTTGGCGGCGATGGGCGGCGTGGCAGGCGCGTCAACGGTGGGCAGCGCTTCAGCCTCGGCCTGGGCGTCGGTGTCAGGAGTGTGGCCGTTCGCGCCGTTGGCTCCCTGCGAGTTGGGGTCAGCTGGCAGCGGCTCAGCGTTGGCGGCCTCGACCTGGGGCGCGGGCACAGCCCAGCGCGGGTCGGTGAGCAGGTCAGCGATGATGACCGGCTCGGCGCTATGCAGGGCGGCGCCGGCCAGTTCGACCGGGCGGCCGGCCGGCAGGTGGTCGGCGGCCCCGAAGGTGGCGCGGGCCGTCAGGCGGCCGGCGTCGGCGAGATACAGCACGCCGTAGTCTGCGCCGACGGCCTGCCCGGCGACCAGCAGGGCCTGGTGCAGGGCGGTGTCGAGCGCGGCGCGGGCGGCCAGCGGATGCGCGGCGAGCAGCGCGGCGTAGCGGTCGCGCCAGGCGGTGAAGGCGGCCGTGCGCTCGGTGAGCCGCTGTTCAAGCTGGTGGGCCGATTGAGTCTGCGTCTGCAATTGCAGTTCAAGCCCTTGCGCGGTCTCAACGGCCTCGGTGTAGCGCTGGCGCTGGACGACCAGGGCGACCTGCTCGGCCATGGTGGTGAGCAGGGTCAGGTGCGCGGCCTCGAAGCTGGCCGGTCGGGCGGCTTCAACCGCCAGCACGCCGACCACCTCGGCCCCGATGATGACCGGCACACCGAGATAGGCTTGGGCGTTCGACGGATCGCCGGCCTCGCGGCGGGCGCGCGCCCCGGCGGCCGGCAGGTCCAGCGCCTGCAACTGCGCGGCAACCTCGCCGGACAGGTTGAGGGGCCGGCGGGTCTGCAAGATGTGGGCGATGACGCCCTGCGGCGTGAGCGGCCGGACGGCGCGGGCCCGCCCAGCCTCAAGCAGGGCCGGGAAGCTGACCTGGCTTTGCTCGGCGTCGTACAGCGCGAGATAGAACGTATCGGCCTCGAAGGCGGAGGCCACTTCGGCGGTGAGCGCGGGGGCGAGCTGGTCCAGGTCACGCACACTGGCGAAGGCCGGGGCAATACGGTTGAGGGTGACCTGCACCAGCAAGTCGCGGGCGACCTGCTGGTGGGCGCGGGCGTTCTGCACGGCGACGCCCAGCGGCTGGGCCAGGTCGCGGGCCAAGGCCACGTGCTCGGCGGAGAAGGCGTGGGGCTTTGCGGCGGCCAGGCCGATGACGCCCAGCCAGGCCGCGCCCGCCATGAGCGGCATGAGCAAGGCGGATTGCGGCTCTACGCCGATCCACGCCAGTTGGCTGGGCGGCACGCCGTCGGCGGCGGGGTCGTTGAGGACCAGCGGTTCCGGGCCGGCGGCGGTCTGCATGCGGGCCAGGAGCGGGTGATCGCGCGCGAGCAGCGGCCCGGCCATCGGGTGGGCCGGGTACTGCGTCCAGACGACGCCCTGGGCCACGGCCGGATCGGCATACACCATCACGCCGGCCTGGGTGGCGGGCAGGGCGGCCACCATTTCGGCCAACAGGCTTTGGAGCACGGCCCCGAGGTCGAGCGTGCCGCTGGCCGCGCCAGTGACGCGCTGGAGCAGCGCCAGGCGGCGGGCCTCGGCCTCGGCGGCGTGGCTGTGCGTCAGGGCGGCGGCTTGCAGCTGCGTCTGCGCCAGCCGCGCGGCCAGCGGCGCCGCGATGGCTTGCAGCGCCGCCACATGCGCGGGCTGATAGACGTTCGGCGCGGCGTGTTCGAGCACGAGCACGCCGGCGGCTTGCGCGCCGCTGCCCAGCGCCACGCCCAACCACGAGCGCGTGGCGGCGTCGCCGCTGGGGCCGAAGCGGGCGTCGGCCTGGGTGTCGGCCACGCGCACCGCGCCGGCCGCCAGCACCTCGGTGAAGACGGCTTGCTCGTTAAGGTTGAGGGTCTGGCCCAGGCGCTGATGGCCGTGAGCGGCGAGGGCGCCCAGGGTGGCAGGCGCGGCCGGGTCGCGCAGCCAAAGCGTGGCGCTGTCGAACGGCGCCAGGCGCGGCAGTTCGGCCAGTGTGGCGGCGGCCACGGCATCGAGGTCGGCGGCGGCGGTGATGCGCTGCTGCACGGCGGCCAGCACGCCATACTGCGCGGCTTGCGCGTCAATGGCGGTTTGCACGGTGCCGGCTTGCTGGTAGAGGCGGCTGTTCTCGAGCGCGATGGCGGCCTGGTTGACGCAGGTGACGGCCAGATCGACGGCGCGGGGCTCAAAGGTGCGCACGGTATCTTCGGCCAGCGCGATGAGGCCGACCAGTTGGTCGCCCTGCCGCACCGGCAGCAGCAGCACGGCGCGCGGGGCGGGGGCCAGCCAACCCAGTTGGCCGGCGGCGGGGCTGTCGGCCTGCCCTAGTCCTGTTGGGGTGGCGGTCAGGTCGGCCACCGACAAGGCGTGCCCCGCGCCGGGGAGCAAGGCCAGCAGCGCGCTGGGGGCCGGCAGCAGATCGGGCGAGGTCACCATGCCAGTGGGGCGCACGACGGCCCAGCGCTCGTTGGCGACGGCCAGCAGCGCGGCGGCATGGGCCACGCCAAAGGTCGATTGCAGCGTGTCGAGTGTGAGCTGGAGGATGGCCTCGGGCGCGAGCGCGCCCAGCAAGGCGACCGAAAGGCGGTTGACCAGGGCCAACTGCGTGGCGCGCTCTTCGATCTCGTGGGCCTGGGCAGTGCGCTCGGCCTGGAGCAGCGCGTTCTCGACAGCGACGGCGATGGGGGCGGCCACGGTGGTGAGGATGGTCTCTTGGCTGGCCCCGAACTTGCCGACCTGGTTTTGATCTTCGACCACCAACGCGCCGATGACGCGGGAGCCGATGAGCAACGGCACGCCCAAGAACGACTGCGGCGCGGCGGCTCCGGCGAGCACCGGCTGGTAGGTGAGGCCGCGCGCGGTCAACTGGCGGGCCACGCTGCCGTTGAGCAGCAGCGGCTGGCGCTGTTCCAGAATGAAGCGCAGCGCGCCGCCGGGCGTTTGGGGACGAGCCGCCAGCGACTGCCCGCCGTCGAACATCAGCGGGAAGGTGAGGGTGTTGCGCGGCGCATCCCACAGGGCCAGGTAGATGGTCTCGGCCTTGAGGGTGGCGCCGATCTCGGCCAGCAGGGTGTCGCAGAGCTGCGGTAGGGTGGTGGCCTGGCCGATGACGCGGCACAGGCGGGAGATGGTGGCCAGTTCGACCAGGCGCGGCTGCACCTTCTGCTGGAGCCGGGCGTTGGCGATGGCGACCGCGGCCTGGTTGGCAAGGGTCATGGCGAGATCGAGCTCGCCCGAGGTGAAGCGCCGGGTGGCGTTGGTCTCGCCCACGGCGACCAGGCCGATGAGCTTGTCCCCGGTGATGAGCGGCAGGAAGAGCGCGGTGACGACTTCGGACCCGAGCCAGGCGCGTAGTTCGGCGGTCACGGCCGGGTCGGCTTCGAGCTCGTCGAGCGGCAGCGGCGCGAGGCGCGCCCGCAACTGCTGCACGACCGGGTGGTCGGAGGCAATGGGTGTGGTGTCGTCGCCATCGTCGGCGGGGTAGCGGGCCACCTTGAGCGCGCGGCGGGCGTCGGGGGCTTCATCGAGCACGATGGCCGCGCCCACGTTGGTGAGCAGGGTCTCCGAGATCACCTGGACCGTGAAGCGCAGGATGTTGTCGAGCTCGGTGGTTTCGCTCAGCTCGGCGGAGACGCGGCCGAGGAGCGCGGCGCGGGCGTTGAGGGCCAGCGCCTTTTGCGCGCTGAGCTCGTACAGCGCGGCGCCATCGACGGCGGCGGCGAGCGGCGCGGCAATGGTGATGAGGCTTTGCTCGTGCTGGTCGGTGAAGGCGTAGGCGCGTTTGTAGTCTTCGACCGCCAGCACGCCGCGCACTTTGGCGCCCACCACGAGCGGCACGCCCAGGTAGGCTTTGGCGCGGGGCAGCGGCGCGCCCTCGGTGGCCAAGCCCAGTTCGACCAGCTTGGCGCCGATCTCGCCGGCCAGCAGCAGCGGCCGGCGGGTGACAAGGATGTGGCGCATCAGGCGGTCGGGGGCGCGCGGGCTCAGCTCGACGGCCTGGCCGTGCTCAACCGCCAGCGGGAAGGTCAGTTCGTCGTTGGCTTCGTCGTAGAGGGCCAGGTAGAGGCTGTCGGCCTTGAGCGCGACATCGACCTGGGTGCGCACATTCTCGTACAACTGCTTGAGGTCGATGGTCTGGCTGATGGCACGGCTGTTCTGGCTGATAGTGGCGAGCTCGACCAGGCGGCGGTGCGTGCGCTGGTATAGGCCGGCGTTGTGCGAGGCGATGGCGGCCTGGTTGGCGATGGTCATGGCCAACTCGGTGTCGCTCTGGGTGAACCGGCGGCGCTGGCGGGTGTGGCCGAGGCCGAGCAGGCCGATGAGCTTGCCGGCTACGATGAGCGGCAGGAACAGTGCCGAGCGCAGTTCCGGCGCGATCCAGGCGGTGTGCTCGGGGGTGACGAGCGCGTCGTTGGCCACATCTTCAATGGCGATAGGCGCGCGGCCCTCGCGCAGCCGGTCGAGCAGTGGATTGGCGGTGAGGGCCAGCGAGCCGGCTTGCTCGACCTCGGTGGGGGGATAGTGGACGAGCGGGCGCAGGCGGCCGGCGGCGCGGCTCTCGTCGAAGACGATGGCGGCGGCCTGGTCCAGCGCCAGCGCCTGGGCCAGCGCGGACAGCGCGGCCTGGAACAACTCGGCCGGCTCAAGCGTGTTGTTGAGCGCGGCCGAGACGCGATTGAGCAGGGTGGTGCGGGCGTCGAGCGCGACGGCGCGGTTGAGGCTGTCTTCGTATAGGCCGACGTTGGCGAGGGCCACGGCGGCCTGGCGGCCGAAGGCCTGGGCCAGCGGCAACTGGGCGGCGCTGTAGGCGTTGGGCGCAGACTGGTCCAGCGCCAGCAGACCGACCACGGCGCCCTGGTGCAGCAGCGGCAGGCCGAGCCAGGAACCGGGCCGGCCGAAGCGCGCGTCGTAGGTCGTGTCGGCCACCACGAGGCTGGTGCGGGCGGCCAGCAGTTCGGCCAGCGGCGACGCCTTGGGATCGGTGAGCTCGATGGCGGGCGCGGCGGCCAGATCGTCGGCGCTGCCGCGCTGGGCCACGGGCTGCCAGCGCTCCGGCTGGCCGGCGGCGGCGGGCAGGCGCTGCCAGAAGTGGGCGCGCTCGTAGGGCAGCACGCGCTGCAACTGGTCGAGCACGAGGCCGACCACCTGATCGGTGCGCAGGCCGGTGGCGATGACGCTGGCGGCGTCGGTGAGGACGCTGAGTTGGGCGGCGCGCGACTGCGAGGCAGCGGTGGCGTCGCGGGTCTGCTCGAACTGGCGGGTGTGGTCGAGCGCGGCGGCCAACTGCGCGCCGACGGCGCTGAGAATGCGCTCGTGGCTTTCGTCGAAGGCCTCGGCGCGGCGTGGGCCGCCGAGCAGCACCGCGCCGGCCACGCGCTCGCCGTTGAGGAGCGGCACGGCCAGGTAGGAGGTGAAGGCGGCGATGTCGTCCAACCCGACGGCAGCGGCGAGGCCGGTGGTGAAGAGGCCCAGGTCTTTAAGCTGCTGTGTAAGTTCGCCGTTGAGGCGCAGGGGCTGGCGGCGCTGGAGCAGGTGGCGCAGCAGACCGCTGGGCGCGCGCGGGGCCAACGCCACGGGCTGGTCGGCGGCGATGGCGAGCGGGAAGCTGACCTCGTTGCGGTCTTCGTCGTACACGGCCAGGTAGACGCTTTCGGCGTCGACCCAGGCTTCAATTTGCTGGCGCAACTGCTCGCCCAGGGCGCGCAGGTCCACGGCGCGGCCCAGGGCGCGGCTCATCTGGTTGATGCTGGCCTGCTCGGCCAGGCGCTGCTGGGCGCGCTCGTACAGGCGGGCCTGGTTGACGGCGGCGGCGGCCTGGTTGGCGAGGGCCATGCCCAGTTCCATCTCGCCGGGGGTGAAGTGGCGGCCGGCTTCGCTTTGGCCGAGGCCGACCAGGCCGATGAGGCTGCCGTTGTTGACCAGCGGCACGAACATGGCCGCGCCGACTTCCTGGCCGATCCAATCGGCCTGGCGCAGCAGGCGCGGGTGGGCTTCGGGCGCGCCCACGTCTTCGAGCGTGATGGGCGTGGGGGCTTCCTGCAAGCGTTCGAGCAGGAAGTTGCCGGGCAGGGCGGCGCGGCCGGTGCGCGGGCCGGCGGCGGCCTCGGGGTAGTGCTCCAGGGCCAGGAGCGCGCTGCGGTTTTCGTCGAAGACCGCGCCGGTGGCTTGCTCCAGGCCCATGGCTTCGGTCATGGCCTTGAGCGTCAGGCGCATGAGGCTGCCGAGGTCGAGGTTGTTAGCCAACTCCGCGCCGAAGCGGTTGAGGAAGGCCAGGCGGCGGGTGCGCTCGTCGAGCTCGAGGGCGCGTGAGGCGTTCTCCTCAAACTGGCGGGCGTTGGTCAGCACGGCCGTCACCTGGTTGGCCAAGATCATGACCGGGGCGACCTGAACGGGCGCGTAGGCGTCGGGCTGGAGCTTCTCCAGCACGATGATGCCGATGACATCGCCCTGGGTGACGAGCGGCACGCCCAGCCAGGTGGCTGTGCTGTGGCTCGCGCCGAAGCGCGTGTCGCGGCTGGTGTCGGCCACGAGCAGTGGGCGGCGGCCGACGACCAACTCACCGAAGAGGGCTTGATAGGTGTTATCGAGGCCAAAGGCCTGGCGGGCTTCGGCTTCGGGGTAGCCGCGCGTGCCGGCCAAGCGCCAGCGCATGTCGCGGCCGGACCCGGCGGTGGCCTCGCGCTGCCAGAAGGTGGCGTGGTCGTAAGGCAGCACGCGCCGGAATTGTTCCAGCGCCACGCCGACGACCTCTTCGCTGTAGAGGACGGAGGCCACGTGGCTGAGGGCGGTGGTCAGTCCTTCGAGTTGGGCCACGCGCTCTTGGGCGGCGGCGAGGGCTTGCTTGGTCTCGGCGTACAGGCGGCCGTTCTCAAGCACCACGGCAGTCTGCGCGGCGATGACGCTGAGCAAGCGCTCGGCGGCCTCGCTGAAGTCGGCGTCGGGCGGCGCGGCCTCAACGGCCAGCACGCCCAGCGCCTTCTCGCCCAGCAGAATGGGCAGGGCCAGGTAGGCGCCGGCGGCCAGCACTTCGTCGCCGTCGGTGGCCCAGCGCAGCGGGCGGCGGGCGGCGGGGTGGATGGGCAGGCCCAGCTCGACGCTCTGCTGGAGCACGTCACCGGCGAGGCGCAGGGCGTGGCGGGTTTGCAGCACCTGGCGCAGCAGGCCGCCGGGCGCGAACGGCGCGATGGTGCGCAGCCGGCCACCCTCGACCAGCAGCGGCAGGGTAACTTCGTTGCGGGTTTCGTCGAACAGCGCCAGGTAGGCATGGTCGGCCCCGGTCCAGGCGGCGAGGCGCACGCGCAGCACGTCGAGCAACTGGTCGAGGTCGCCGGCGAGGCTGACGGCGCGCAGCACCTGGCTGAGCGTAGTCTGCTCGGCGAGGCGCTGCTGCACCTCGGCATAGCGGCGGCCATTGGTGAGGGCTAGCGCCGCGTGCTGGGCCACGCCGGCGGCCAACTCGGCCTCGGCGGCGGACCAGATGCGGGGCTGGCGGCTGCCGAAGCCGAGCAGACCCACGGCGCGGCCGTCGACGGTGAGCGGCACGAACAAGGCCGAGCGCAGTTCAAACCCGACCCAGGCGGTGTGCTCGGGGCGGATGAGGCGTTCGGCCGGCAGGTCATCGAGGCTGAGGGCGCGGTCGGTTTCGGTGACGCGCTCGAACAGCGGGTGCCCGGCCAGCGGCAGCGGCGCCAGCAGGCTGGCGGCAGTTTCGGCGGGCACATGCGCCAGCAGTTGGGCGGCGGCGGGCGCGCCGACCTGATCGTCGAACAGCAGCGCGCCGGCCTGGTCGACCAGCAGCGCTTCGGCCAGAGGGCGCAGGGCGCGGCCCAAGATTTGGGGCAGGTCGAGCTGGCTGTGCAGGTCGGTGCTGACCTGCTGCAGCCAGGCCAGCCGCTGAGCGCGTTCGTCGAGCGCGGCCACGCGGGCGATGCCCTCGCCGTAGCGGCGCACATTCTCGAGCGTGAGGGCGACTTGCAGCGCGACGGTGGTGAGCACGCGCTGCTGGCTGTCGGTGACGGTGAGCGCCTCCGAACGGGCCGGGTCGGCCACGGCCAGCACACCCACCACCTGGTCGTGGAGGCGCAGCGGCAGGCCGAGGTAGCTGTGCGCCGCGCCGAGCGCATCGGCGGGCAGGCCAAGGTCCACCAACTGCGCGGAGGCGGCCGGGCCGGTGAGCAGCAGCGGCTGCTGGCTGGTGATGAGGTGGTGCAGCAGCGGGCTGGGGGCCTGGGCGGCGAGCACCAGCGCCTGCCCGCCGCGCACAGCCAGCGGGAAGCTGACCTCGTGCCGGGCGGCGTCGTACAGCGCCAGCCAGAGTTCGCCGGGCTGGAGCCAGGCGTCGAGCTGGCTGCGCAGCAGGTCGACCAGGTGCGGCACATCGAGGGCCTGGCTGAGGGCGCGGCTGATGAGGCCGGCGGTGGCCTGCTCGCTCAGGCGCTGTTGGTTGTACTCCAGATCGCGGCCCAGGCGGCGGCGTGTTTCGGCCAACTCGGCGCTAAGCCGCTGCTGCACCTCGTCGCGCTCAGTGGTCAGGCGAGTGCGCGTCTGGTCAAGCTCGGTGGTCAGAGTGCGCGTGGTGCGGGCGTGCTGGCGGACGTTGCTCAGGGCCAGGGCGGTGTGCTGCGCGATGGCGCCGGCCAGCTCGGTTTGCAGGGCAGTGGGCTTGGGGCCGGGGCCAGTGCGGCCCAGTCCGACGACGCCGACCACCTGCTCGTTGAACGTAATCGGCACAAAGGTGGCGGCGCGCGTGTCAGCGCCGATCCAGGCCGAGTCGGCGGGCGTGAGGCCCTGCTCGGCGGCCAGGTCGTCAATGACCACCGGGGCGGCGCTGGTGCGCCAGCGCGGCAGCAGGCGTTCGAGCAGCGGGTGCCCGGCCACGGCCACGCGGGCAGGGCGCGCGGATGACTCCGGTGAGTCGGCGGCGGCGGCCGGATAGTGCGCCAAGAGTTGGGCCTCAGCGGCCGGGCCGACGGTTTCGTCAAACAGCAGCGCGCCGGCCTGATCGCCGGGCAGGATTTCAGTGAGGCGTTGGAGCGCCAGGCGGACGATGGCTTGCGGATCGAGCGCGCTCGACAGTTCGGCGCCGACATGCTGGAGCCAGGCCAGTCGCTGGGCGCGTTCGTCCAGCGCGGCCACGCGGGCCAGCCCGTCGGAATGCTGGCGGGCATTGTCGATGGTGATGGCGACTTGCAGGGCCACGACGCTGAGCACGCGCTGATGGCTCTCGGTGAGGGCCGCGGCGCGGGCCGGGTCGGCCAAGCTAAGTAGGCCCAGCAGGGTATCGTTGAGGCGCAGCGGCACGCCCAGGTAGCTGCGCGCCGCGCCCAACGCCTCGGCGGGCAGGCCCAAGTCGCGCAACTGCGCGGGCAGGTCGTCGGCCAGCAGCAGCGGCTGCTGGGTGGTGATGAGATGATGCAGCAGCGGGTCGGGGGCCTGGGCGGGAAGCGCCACGGACTGCCCGCCGCGCACGGCCAATGGGAAGCTGACCTCGTGGCGGGCGGCATCGTACAGCGCCAGCGTCAACTGCTCCGGCTTGAGCCAGGCATCGAGCTGAGCGCGCAGCAGTTCGATGAGATGCGGCAGATCGAGCGCCGGGCTGACGGCGCGGCTGATGAGGTTGGCGGTGGCCTGTTCGCTCAGGCGCTGCTGGGTCGCGGCGTACTGCATGGCCTCGGCCAGCGCGGCGGCAGCCAGGCGGGCCAGGCCCTGCGCCGACTCGACCTCGGCTACGGTAAAAGGATGCTCGGCGGCGGCCCAGCCTAGCACGGCCACGCCCACGGTCTGCCCATTGGTGCTCAGCGGCAGCAACAGGCCGGTGGCCGACTGCGGGCCGAGCCAGGCCAACTGGTCGGCGGGCAGGCCTTGCTCCCCGCGCAACTCGGTCAGCGTGAGCGGCGGCGGCGCGGATTCGGCGCGCAGGCCGTCCCACAGAGGCGCGGCGGCGGCCAGGGCGGCCGGGGTAGCGGC
>JAYUUW010000296.1:0-5725 GCA_043754665.1 Anaerolineales bacterium
GTGTGGTGGGCGGCAGCGTCGGCGGGATTATACCCGTTCCGGCGGCTATAAGATGGGGGTGGGCTCGCCCAGTACGGGCAGGGGGCGCGCCACCGTCACGTCCCACCAGGCCGCCAGCGTGGCGAACACCTCGCGCACATTCCAGTAGTTGACCGATTGCTCGCGGTACACGCGCCGGTCGGCCGCCACGCCCACCGTCTTCAGGCCTAGCGTGTCACACAGATACAAGGCGCGCGGCAAATGAAAGGCCTGCGTCACTAAAATGGCCTCGCTCACGCCGTAGATGGCCTGGGCGCGGTAGCAGGTGTCATACGTCCGCGCCCCTTCGCCGTCGAGCACCAGGGCGGCGTCCGGCACGCCCAGTTCCCGCGCGGCGGCGGCCATGGCCAGCGGCTCGTTGTAGCCCGCCCACGTCTGCGCCCCGCTCAACAGCAGCCGGTCAACCTTGCCGGCGTGGTACAGCTCGGCCGCTGTCGCCACCCGGTCATACAAAATCGGCGAGGCGCTGCCGTTGCGGTTCAGCCCCGCGCCGAACACAATCGCCACACGTGCCGCCGGCACGCCGCCCGCCGCGTAAATCTGCCCGGCGTAGCGCAGGCCGGTGTAGAGTCGTGGCCCAAACACCACCAGCGCCCCGGCTCCGACCGTCAAAAGGAATAGTCTGAAAAGTATCCGCATTTAGGCTGGGCGGCGGGCACAGTCTCCCGCGCCCGCCGCCAGGCGTGAAAGTAGCACAGCAACATGAGTTCGCGGTGAGTCTTGCCCGCTAGCCAGCCGCCAGCCGCCCGGCCACCTTGGCCTGGCTTTCCTTCAGCGCGGCCAGCTTGGCGCGTTCCTTCTCTACCACCGCCGCCGGCGCTTTGCCCGCAAAGTCCGAGCCAAGCAGGCTCTCGCTCTTTAGAATCTGCTTCTCCAGGTCGGCCAGTTCCTTGGTCAGCCGTTCGCGCTCGGCCCCCTGATCCACCATGCCCTCCAACGGCAGGTAGACTTCCGTGCCATTCACCACCAGCGCAATCGCCTTGCCGGGCTTCTCGGGCACCGACGGCACAATCCGCGTGTGCGGGTCGTCGAGCTTCGCCAGCACCAGGAAGGCCGGCCGCAGCGCCGCCAGCCACCCGGCCCGCTCGCCGGCCACAATCGTCGCCGCCAGCCGCCGGTTCTGCTCCACTTTGTGCTCCGAGCGCACATTGCGGATCGCCCGCACCAGCTCCTGAAAGTGCCCGAACTGCGCCAGCGCGGCCTCGTCCGGCGCGCCCGGCTTGGGCCACGCCGCCACGATCAGGGCCGGCCCGTCCTCGGCCGCGTGCGGCAGGTGCTGCCATACGGCCTCGGTCACAAACGGCACAAACGGGTGCAGTAACCGCAGCCCCTGGTCGAGCACGTATACCAGCAGCCCCCGCGTGCGCGCTTGCGCCGCCGGGTCGCTGCCGTCGGCCAGCGTCACCTTGGCGGCTTCGATGTACCAGTCGGCGTAGTCGCCCCACAGGAACTCGCTCGTCAGCGTGCCCGCCTGCCCAAACTCATACCGGTCCAGCAGCCGCGTCGCATCCGCGATGGTCTGATCTAGCCGCGCTAATATCCAGCGGTCCGCCAGTGTCAGCCCCGCCCGGTCGCTGGCGGTGGTGAACGGCGTCACTGTGCCCGTCAGGTTGCCCGCCACGAACCGCGCCATGTTCCAAATCTTGTTGGCGAAGTTACGGTTGGACTCCACGCGCTGCAGGCTCAAGTTCAGGTCGTTGCCCGGCGTCCCCGCCGTCAGCAGCGTGAACCGCAGCGCGTCCGTGCCGAAGTCGTCCATGACCACGCGCGGGTCAATCACATTGCCGATGCTCTTCGACATCTTCCGCCCCTCGCCGTCGCGGATGATGCCGTGCAAATACACCGTGTGGAACGGCACTTCGCCGGTGAACTCCAGCCCGAACATGATCATCCGCGCCACCCAGAAGAACAGGATGTCGTAGCCGGTCTCCAGCACCGCCGTCGGATAGAAGTATTTGAGATCGGCCGTCTGCTCCGGCCAGCCCAGCGTGCTGAACGGCCACAGCCCGCTCGAAAACCACGTGTCCAGCACGTCCACGTCCTGGCTCAGCTCGGTGCTGCCGCAATTGCCGCAGGCCGTGGGGTCTTCGCGCCCGGTGGTCATGTGCCCGTCCGGGCAGTACCACACCGGAATGCGGTGGCCCCACCACAACTGCCGGCTGATGCACCAGTCTTTGATGTTCTCCAGCCAGTTGAAGTACACCTTCTCAAAGTGGTCTGGCACGATGCGAATCCGCCCGTCGCGCACCGCCGCCAGCGCCGCGTCGGCCAGCGGCTTGATGCTCACAAACCACTGCGTCGAGATCATCGGCTCCACAATCTCGCCGCCGCGCTGCGAGCGGGGCACGTTCAGCGTGTACGGCTCGCTCTTCACGGTCAGCTTGGCCGCCTGCATGTCTGCCCACACCTGCTTACGGGCGTCAAAGCGATCCAGCCCTTTATACGGCCCACCCGCCTCGGTCACCTTGGCCTCGCGGTCGAACATGCTGATGATCGGCAGCCCATGCCGCGCGCCGATCTCATAGTCCATTGGGTCGTGGCCGGGCGTGATCTTGAGCGCGCCCGTGCCAAACTCAATGCTCACCGCTTCGTCGGCGATCACCGGCACTTCGCGGTCCAGCAGTGGCACCAGCGCCATTTGCCCGATAAAGCGCTTATAGCGCTCATCGTCCGGGTGCACCGCTACTGCCGTGTCGGCCAAAATCGTCTCCGGCCGCGTCGTCGCCACCGGAATGAACTCTTCTGAGTCCTTCAACCGGTACTTGAAGTAATACAGCGTCCCCGGCTCCTCGCTGTACTCCACTTCCAGGTCCGACACGGCCGTCTTCAGCCCTGGGCTCCAGTTGATCAGCCGCGGCCCGCGATAGATCAGCCCCTTCTCGTACAGGCGCACAAACGCCTCGCGCACCGCCCGGCTCAGCCCGTCGTCGAGCGTGAAGCGCTCGCGGTCCCAGTCGCACGATGCGCCCAGCCGCCGCAGTTGGTCGTAGATAATGCTTCCATACTTGGCCTTCCACTCCCAGGTGCGCGCCACGAACGCCTCGCGCCCCAGCTCTTCGCGCGTCACTTCTTCCTTGCGCAGCAGTTCCTTCTCCACCACCAACTGCGTCGCAATCCCGGCATGGTCCGACCCCGGCACCCACAGCGCCGCGTCGCCCTTCATCCGGTGATAGCGGATCATCAAATCTTCCGCCGCCACGAACATGGCGTGGCCCAGGTGCAGTTCGCCCGTCACGTTTGGCGGCGGGATGGAGATCGTAAAGCTCGGCACGCTGGGGTCGAAGCCGGGGCGGGTGGGGTCATTGCTGGGTTTGAACCAGCCGTTGTCTTCCCACCACTTGTACAGCCGCTCTTCGGTGGCTTTGAAGTCATAGGTCTTGGGCAGCGGGGCGTCGGTCATGGCGCTAGGTCCTTATCTACGGTGCCAAGCTCAGCACAAGCTTCTTGAGTTCGCCAGGGTCGATCTGCTGCGCGTTGGCGGCATCCGTAAACAGCAGCAGGTACAGCGCCGGGTCGGTCGTCTCGGCCACCGGCGTGGCGTTGAAGTTGGCCACGTCGCGCTCGAAAATCGCCGCCTCGGCCGTCACGTCGGTCCGGCTCCAGCGGTGGTCGTCCGGGGCCAGGTAATACAGGTAGTGGGTCAGTTCCACGTCCACGAACAGCGCCTGGAACGGGTTTAGCCGGTCCTCGGCCGCGTCCATGCCGGTGCACAGCGCCAGCAGGCAGTTGTCGGTGAACACAAACCCCGGCTGCAGCGCCAGGAAGTTCTGGTCGGTGGTGTAGGCGTTCAGCTTCACCGCCAGCGGCGAGGGCAGCGTCACGCGGATCGTAAACGGCGCGCGCGCCAGCGTCACGGTGTCATTCACGGCGGGCACGACTACGCCGTTCTGCACGATGGCCACTTCCCACACCAGCGGCTCAGCCAGTTCGGCCGGCACGGTGGTCGGTGGCACCGCCTGCGTGGCGATTTCTGCCGGGGTGGGCGCGGGCGGCTGGACGGTCGGCGTCGCGCCGCCACGGGCGCAGGCGGCCACCAGCGCGGCCAGTGTCACCCACAGGGCCGGGCGCAAGGATAGTATTTTCATACGCGAGGGGCTCCTTGTCCGTCGTTAGTCGACGCGGTGCGCGGCAACCGCGCTTGCACCGCGCGGGCAATATCGAGAAAGGCCGTGGCCTGCGCGCTCTCGCCGGCTGTGGGCGCGGCCCCAGCGGCGGCATAGTCCGCCATCAGCGGGTGGTTGCGGTCAATCCCTTTCGAGATCTCCGCCGTCAGCGGGATGCGCCCGAGCACCGGCACGTTCTGCAGCGCTTCCGGCCGCCACTGGGTCGAGTGCTGGAAGATCTCGTGCCGCTCGCCGCAGCCGGGGCAGATGTAGTAGCTCATGTTCTCCACGAGCCCCAGCACCGGCGCGCCGGCGTTCGCATACATCAGCAGCGACCGCGACGAGTCGAGCAGCGACAGGTCTTGCGGCGTGGTCGCGATCACCACGCCGTCGAGCTTCACATAGTCCAGCAGCCCTTGCTGCGGCTGCCCGGCGCTCGGCGGCAGATCGATCAGCAGCACGTCCAGGTCGCCCCAGATCACGCTGCGCAGCGTCTCCACTACCACCTGCCCGGCCACCTCAGCCAGCGGATTAATCACCTGGTCTTCGGCCATTATCAGGCCCATGCTCATCAGCTTGAGGCCATAGCGCTCCAGCGGCGTGATGTACGGCTCGGCGTCGGCCCGCCGCACGGTGGGCACCCAGCCCTGGCCTTGCTTGCGCCGGTGGATGCCCAGCATCAGTGGCACATTCGGCCCGAAGATGTCGGCGTCAAAGATGCCCACCCGCGCGCCCAGGCTGTGCAGTGCCAGCGCCAGGTTCACGGTCACCGTGGTCTTGCCCACGCCGCCCTTGCCCGAGGCCACGGCCAGCGTGGCGGCGACGTTTGGTAAGCTGCGTTTGCTTGGCGGCATAGTGCCTCCACCCCCTTTAAACAAAACGACCCCGACGCCGATGAGGGCGAAAGGGCGTTGGCCGCTTCCGTGGTACCACCTCAGTTCCCGACACAGTCGGGCACTTGGGTCGCGCTAACGGGCTGTCCCGCGCCGGTCTAGTAAGGACTCTTTAGTCCCGTTCTCCGGCGGACTCGCGAGCGACGTTCGGCGCCCATTCACTGGGGGGGCTTTCAGCCATGGACCCGCCGTCTCTATCAGGGCAGGGCGCCTACTCTTCTCGGTCACAGTCAGTATCAGATTAGGCACGATTATAGCACACGGCCCCCGCCGCTTTGACAGGGCCCGCCTCCCGGCGATACAATGCCCTCACAACCAGTCAGGAGAACAGGTATGCCACGTGTGAATTCGGCCGAAGAGGTATTCAACCTGATGCCGCAGCACTTCCTGCCGGAGCAGGCCGGCAACATGAACGCCGTGCTGCAATTCGACCTCAGCGGCGACGGCGGCGGGCAGTGGGTCGCCGCCATCGCCGACGGCAAGTTGACCGTCACCAAGGGCACCGTGCCCACCCCCAACCTCACCCTCAACATGACCGCCAAAGACTACGTCGCCATGGTCAACGGCGAGCTCAACCCCATGAGCGCCTTCATGACGGGCAAAGTCAAGGTCAAAGGTGAGACCCCATTGCTCATGAAGATGCAAAAGCTCTTCTCGTTCAGCTAGGTCGCCTCCACGCCCAACCGCTTT
>JAYUUW010000297.1:0-4562 GCA_043754665.1 Anaerolineales bacterium
AAACCGGCCCAGCATTCGCGCCGGTTTTCACGAGGCCGGCCCTGGGCTACGCTCACACGGGTAGGTTTCTTAGCCAGTGGCCCACGCCGCGTATCCCCACGTCACCCGGCTCACCTCAACCCCATTCGTGTCAATTCGTCCGGGGCGGCTCATTGGGCCTCATGCCTTATCCCAGAATCTCAAAACGCGCCGCGTGCTCCCCAAACTTCACCCCTCCCCCTTCGTGTAAATTCGTGGCCCAAGCCCTGCGCCGATAAAAACCTACCCTTGTGAGCTCTGGCCTACGGGGCGGCGCGGGCCGGCCGGCGTCAGCGGATCACGTCCCACAGCACCTCGCCCTGGGCCAGCGGCGTGGGGATGTTAAGCAGGACACCGACCGTGGGCGCGATGTCGCGCAGGGTGTGGGTCGTGGTGAGCTCCACGCCGGCGGGCGTGCGCGGGCCGAGCACCAGCAAGGTCACGTGCTGCTCGCTGATGGTGTCGCCGCCGTGCTGGGTGAAGTCGTCCAGGCGGCGGCCGTGGTCGTTGGTGATAATGAGGGTGGTCTGCCCGGCGTAGAACGGGTCCGCTTGGAGCGCCTGCCACAACTGCGCCAGGACGGCATCCACGCTTTGAATGGCGCTCAGGTAGCCGTTGAAGTCGCCCGTGTGCGCCCACTCGTCCACCGCCGGGAAGGCGATGAGGGCCAGGCGCGGGTGCTGGGCCAGCGCGCCCAGGGCGGTGGTCAGCACCACGTTGTCGTCGAAGCCATCGCCGTTGCCATGGTAGATCGTGGCGGCGTAGGCCGCGCCATAGCCGGGGGCGGTGCTGTAGGCCCAGCGCCCGGCCTTGCCGTCGGGTTCCCCGTTGAAGACCAGGGCGGTGTCGGTGGCTGGCGCGCCCGTGGCCCGGCGGTAATACTCAAACAGGGTGGGGGCCGTGGGGCGGCCGGTGCCGTCGTTGGCAATCGGCTGCCACACGCCGCCCAGAATGGCGGCATGGCCCTGCGCCGTGGCCGTCTGGCCCAGGTTGTAGAACTGCGAATAGGTCGTGCCCAGTGGGCGTAGTTCGTTCCACACGTGCGGGAGGTTGGCGTGGCTGGGGTCGCCGTAGGTGTCCTCGAAGCGCCAGCCATCCACCACGGCGATCACCACTTTGGGCTGCAACGCCGGCGCCGCCGCCACCGCGCCTGGCAGCAGCAAGCGTTGGTTGGGGTAGATGATGTCTTGCGTCAGCGCGTTGACGCTCTTGAGCGCGGCGATGGTGGTGCCGCACACGCGCGCAATGCGGCCCAGCGAGTCGCCGCGCTTAACGATGTACGGCGAGGCGCACACCCCGGTCGCGGCCGGCACCGGCGTGGTCACGCTGGCCGCGCCGCCGGGGATGACGATCAGTTGGTTGGGATAGATGATGTCCTGCGTCAGCCCATTGGTGCTTTTGAGCGCGGCGATGGTAGTGCCGCAAATGCGGGCGATGCGGCCCAGCGAGTCGCCGGGGCGCACCACATAAGGCGAGGCGCAGCCGGCGGCGGTGGCGGCGGGCGCGACGCCCAGACCGGCGACGAGCAGTAGGGCGGTGAGCAGTGACAGCAGAGAACGCTTAACCATGGGTCGATACCTCGCTTCTAACAGTACGATACACCTAAGCTACGCAGCCGGGGGGCGTGGCACATTTCCGCGCCGGCTCGGTACCAGTTAATCTTAGCGCGCAATTCGGACGCGATAGGTATAAATTACTCAAGAATTACAGAAGACATTATTGGAAACAGGAGCGAGCACTCAGGTTTCCCGAACGCACGATCAAACCACCCGTGATTAACTGTCATTTCGAACCCCGCCTCCGTACGTTGGTCGTCACACTGCCCTGTCGGCGGGTGACGCGAAGCGTCTCACCGATCGTTGCGTGTATCGCTTCTGCCGCACCGAGTGACGGCGGAAGCATGTCGGCTAAGTTGGACGCTGCCGGCCTGAATCTGTTTCCGATAAAGTTTTGTCCACAATGCCTCTTGTGCGGCGCGGAAAGGGGTGTATAGTCTCGCCTGAACGTACTTCCCCGTCGCCGCCCACCTACCACCACTGACCCTCCAATTCAGCAGGTTACCCATGAAAATCGCAAAGATAGAGCAATTTGCACCGCGCCAGCGCACGCGGCTGGTCAAGGTCACCACCGACAACGGCCTAGTCGGCTGGGGCGAGACCACGCTCGAAGCCAAGCCCAAGAGCACGGGCGGGGCGGTCGAAGAAATGGCCGAATATCTCATCGGCAAAGACCCGCTGCTCATCGAGCGCCATTGGCAGTTTCTTTATCGCTCCTCCTTCTTCCGGGGCGGGGCCGTCGGGCTGTCGGCACTGTCGGGCCTCGACCAGGCGCTGTGGGATATCGCCGGCAAGTTCTACGGCGTGCCCACCTACAAACTGCTGGGCGGCGCGGTGCGCGACCGCATTCGGGTCTACGCCCACTGGGGCATTCAGGCGCTGGATGATGAGACGCTCGAGGCGGCGCGTAAGCGGCTCGATTACTTGCAGCCCATGGGCTACACCGCCTACAAGATGGGCCCGTGGGTGAAGTATCGCGGCCACGAGTCGCCCAAGACCATCGACATCTTCATCAAGCAGGCCTACCTGATGCGCGAGTGGGTGGGCGACGAGGTGGACCTGGCCTTCGACTTCCACGGCAAGATGGCCCCGGCGCAAGCGATTGAAATCTGCCACGAATTGAAGGGCATGCGGCCCATGTTCGTGGAAGAGCCGGTGCCGCAGGAGAACGTGGACGCGCTCAAGCTGGTGGCCGACCACGTGCCCTTCCCCATCGCCACCGGCGAGCGCCTGCTCACGCGCTGGGAGTTCCGGCAGGTGCTGGAAAAGCAAGCCGCCGCCTATATTCAACCGGACTGCTCGCACGCCGGCGGCATTACTGAGATGAAGAAGATTGCCAACCTGGCCGAGGTGTACTACGTGCACGTCGCGCCGCACTGCGCCATTGGGCCGGTGGCCTTTGCCGCCTGCCTGCATGTCGATGCCGTCATCCCGAACTTCCTGGCGCAAGAGCAGGTTGACCCCGGCTTGGGCTATGGCCTGCTGGAAACAAATTTGCAGGTCGTCAACGGCCACATCGAGCTGCCCACCGCGCCGGGGCTGGGCTTCACCATCAATGAAGCCGAGGCGCAGCAGAACGTCCCCTATAAAGAAGAGCTGGGCGGCGAGTATTACCACCCAGCCGACAACAGCATCGTGGACTGGTAAGAGGAGCAATCGCATGGACCAACAACCCGTGACAATCAACCGCATCTTGGTCACCGGCGGCGCCGGGCGCATTGGCTCGCACTTCATCAAGCAGCACGCCGCCGACTACACCTTCCGCATGGTCGACCGCGTGACCTGGGATACGGCCAAGCACGGCCCGTTCCCCGGTGAGAGCAGCAGCGTGGCCGACCTGGCTGACCTCGACATCTGCCGCCGCCAGTGTGAAGGCATGGACGCCGTGATCCACCTGGCCGCCGACCCGCACCCCGACGCGCCGTTTGCGTCGCTGCTGCCGAACAACTTCATTGCCACCTACAACATGTTCCAGGCGGCGCACGACGCCGGGGCGAAGCGCATGATCTTCGCCAGCAGCATCCACGCTATCGACGGCTACCCCGAAGATGTGCTGGTGTTCCCTGAAATGCTCACCTGGCCCAAGAACATGTACGGCGTCTCCAAAATCTACGGCGAAACGGTCGGCAAGTACTTCGCGCTGACCGAAGGGCTGCCCACCGTCTGCCTGCGCATCGGCCCATACATCGCGGCCGATATGAACATCAAGCTCTCCGAGCGCGACATGAAGGCCTACACCAACCCCGACGACCTCAACCAGTTGATCGTGCAGTGCCTAAAGTCGCACATTCCCTACGCCATCGTGCACGCCACCTCGCAGAACCGGCGCATGCGCATGGACATCACCGCCAGCATCCGCGACTTCGACTATCACCCTCAAACCGATGGGTTTGAGATCGACCAATTTAAGGCCCCCACCGAATGAAAGCCCAACTTAAGCTCCACAACGGCACACCCACCGTGTTCTTCGACGACCAGCCGGCGTTTTTCGGCTGCCACCTGGTCGGCTACATGGTGGCCGACAACCTCAAACAGCACATCCCGTTTGCCAAGCAGTATGCCGATGCGGGCGTCACCATCCACTCGGTCGACAACTTCACGCATGAGTGGGTCGGCCCGCGCCCCGGCAGCCCGACGCCCTACGACTTCACCCTGGTCGAACAGCGCATGCGCACCTTCCGGGAGGCCAACCCCAACGCGCTGTTCCTCATGCGCGTGGGCGTCGATACCGGCTGGGCGCCCAGCAACTGGTTCAACGAGGCCTACCCCGACGAGGTCGAGCTGCTCTCCAACGGCGTGCAGCGCAGCGCCAGCTTTGCCTCGGCCCGCTGGCGGCAGCTCGTCAACCAACTGCTGCGCGACTTCATTGCCCACCTGCGCGCCATTGGTCTGTACGACCGGGTGGTGGCCTTCCAAATCGGCGCGGGTTCGTCGGGTGAGTGGATCAAAGACGTGGGCTGCATGCTCGAAGACACGCCCGACTACAGC
>JAYUUW010000298.1:0-7628 GCA_043754665.1 Anaerolineales bacterium
ACAGTCATCCTGATCAGCTCAGAACTTGGCAAGGATCCGCTTAAGCTCGCAGCGTTGATCTCCGCCAAGCGCATCACCCGTTGGTATTCGACCCCGTCAATCTTGAGTTTGCTGGCGCAGTACGGAAAGTTGCCGCAGCATGCTTATCCTGCCTTGCGGGCAGTGCTTTTCGCGGGCGAGGTCTTTCCCATCAAACACCTCCGCGCGCTAAAAGCGCTGCTGCCTGGACCGAGATTCTTTAACTTGTACGGTCCCACTGAAACGAATGTCTGCACCTATTACGAAATTCCAGAACAGATCCCTGACGATCGCGCCCAACCCTACCCGATTGGCCGCGTGTGCTCGCATTTCCAAGCCGCGGTTTTTGATGAACAGGGGCAAGCGGTACCGGCCGGGCAAGAGGGTGAGTTGCATATGTCCGGGGCTGGCGTGATGCTCGGTTATTGGAATTTGCCCGAACAGACCGCCCGCGCCTTTCTGCTCGACGCCGCTGGTCGACAGTGGTACAAGACGGGCGATATCGTCGTGCAGGCGGCAGAGGGTGATTACATCTATGTCGGCCGCCGAGATCGGATGGTAAAGAAGCGCGGGTATCGGGTGGAGTTGGGTGAAATCGAAGCGGGACTCTATCGCCACCCGGCAGTCAAAGAGGCGGCAGTGGTGGCTTTGACCGATGAGCATGGCGTGCGGGTCAAGGCCTACCTGTGCTGTAAGGCGCTCGAAAGCCGTCCCTCGCTGATTGAGCTAAAGCGTTTCTGCGCCGAGAACCTCCCGAGCTACATGATCCCAGACCTATTTTCCTTCCAGGACGTCCTCCCTAAGACCTCCACCGGCAAAATCGATTATCAACGCCTACAAGACTTCAGCGATTGAGGGTAGGTTCAATCTGACACCGGACCTTAGTCCCGGGGAAGGTCTGGCAGCCAGTCTCGGCGGGGCTGATACGGCCATTCCAAGCTGAATTTGTGTATGGGGAATCTATTCAGTGCAACGTCATCTATCCTGTAGCGCGTGGGACCGTATTTTGCTGCTGGTGCTCATGGTGGCGGGAATCGGGATCGCGGCGATTGCCTTAGGAGCGAACCTCCTTTATTCTGGTGGGCCACAGGGCCTTGGCCTAATCCAGGTCTCCCTGGCGTTGAGTGGGGCTGCCCTTTGGCGGGCTGGTGTCGTTTGTCTGGTTGCCTCCGCCGGCGTACGGGCTTCAGCTGGCAGCCGCTGCGCATGAAGCGGTTATGACAGGTTTGAAATAATGGACTTTTCCTGGACGGAAGAACAACTGAAATTTAGGCGCGCGGTCATCGATTTTGCCCAAAAGGAACTGAATGATGGGTTAGTTGAGCACGACACGCACGGGCAGTTGCCACGCGAAAACTGGAATAAGTGTGCCCGGTTTGGGCTGCTCGGCCTGGCTATTCCCGAGGAATATGGCGGCACTGGGGCCGACGTGCTGACCACCATGCTCGTCATGGAGGGTCTGGGCTACGGCTGCCACGATAACGGACTGATTTTCGCCATGAATGCCCAAATGTGGAGCGTTCAGCATCCCATCCTCGCCTTCGGCAGCGAAACTCAGAAGCGAAAGTACCTGCCGGGCCTGTGCCAGGGTGAGTTGATTGGGGCGCACGCCATGTCAGAGGCCGCGTCCGGCTCCGACGCTTACAGCCTGCACGCTCGCGCAACGCGACAGGCTGAGGGCTACGTGCTCAACGGCACCAAGATGTTCGTGACCAACGCCCCCGTCGCCGATATGGTTTTGATCTTTGCCACAGTCGATCCAGCCAAGAAAGTTGGGGGTGTGACTGCCTTCTTGGTCGAAAAGGGAACGCCCGGTTTCACGGTCAGCCGAAATATTGACAAAATGGGTTTGCGCACGGCGCCCATGGGTGAGGTGATCATGCAGGATTGTTTCGTGCCGGCCGAGAGCCGCCTGGGGCCAGAAGGCGCTGGCTCGGCGATTTTCAACAGCTCCATGGAGTGGGAACGCAGCTGCATCTTGGGCAGCCACGTGGGGGCGATGGAGCGCCAGCTGGAGAACAGCATTCGCTATGCCCGCGAGCGCCACCAGTTTGGCCAACCTATCGGCAAATTTCAGGCCGTTGCCAACCGCATCGCCGATATGAAGGTTCGGTTGGAAACGGCCCGACTGCTGCTGTACAAAGTGGCGTGGCTTAAGCAGACTGGCCAATCCGCGATCATGGAAGCGGCGCTGGCCAAGCTTTACCTAAGTGAGAGTTTTGTCCAATCCAGCCTGGATGCTATTCGCACGTATGGCGGCTATGGTTACATGACTGAATTTGAGGTAGAACGCGACCTGCGCGACGCCATTGGCGGAACGCTCTACTCCGGTACATCCGATATCCAACGTGTAATTATTGCCCGTTGGCTTGGGCTCTAATCACTAGGCGTGAAAGGCCCTTGTGTAGGGAGGCTTGAGGCGCTGCGTATCGCCCCCTACCCTTACTGAGAGTCGGGCCGGCTGCCCGTTTCGGGAACCCACCCGTGAGCGCCTCGGATTCTGTTAAGGTCGCCCTCCAGATTACGACCATGCCGGCCTGCGCCCTGGCTTACGGGCAAAACCTGCGCGAGTTCAAATAGCCCAAAGTGGTGGTTGGTGGACCGCCCGTTGGACCAACGACGAAGTGATTAGGGAGTGCTATGCGGGTTGATACGTGGTTTCATTGCCGGCGGCCGAGCCCGAACGCGCGGCTGCGGCTGTTGTGCTTCCCTTATGCCGGTGGCGGGGTGTCGGTCTTTCGCACCTGGCCCGATTATCTGCCGGCCGACATCGAAGTCTGGGCGATTCATCTGCCCGGACGCGATGGTCGGATGCGCGAGCCGCTGCCGGAAACGGTTCAATCGGTGGCGGCCGCGGCGGCCGACGGTTTGGTCCCGCTCTTCGATAGACCCGTCGCCTGTTTCGGGCACAGCATGGGCGCGCTGATCGCCTTTGAGTTCGCCCGGCAACTGCGGCGGCGCGGCGCCCCAGGCCCAACGCATTTGTTCGCCTCGGCCCGCCGGGCGCCACACCTGCCGCGTCTCGATGCGGCCCTGCATACCCTGTCGGACGATCTCTTTCTTGAGCAGTTGCGGCAGCGCTACAACGGCATCCCGGCGGCCATATGGGCCGAGCCGGAATTGCTCAAGCTGTTTCTGCCAGTGCTGCGTGCGGATTTCAAAATGATCGAGACCTACCAATATGTAGCTGAAGCGCCGCTCGACTGCCCGATCACGGCGTTGGGTGGCGACCAAGATGCGCTAGCGACGCCGGAAGACCTGGCCGCCTGGCAGGCCCAGACGCGTGGCGCGTTCAGCCAGTTGATGTTGGCGGGCGGCCACTTCTATCTCCAAGCGGCGCTCCCTCAACTGCTGGCGGCCGTGGTGCTCGCGCTGTGCTAGCCTGCCGTGCCCGCGGCATCGGCCCAAGCGGCGGCCGTTAGGCGAATGATAGCGCTAAGGACTGCCGGATTCTTGACAAATCGTAACGTCAAGACTAGATTCGTCCGTGCTTCCATTGGCAACAAGTGCCGAAATAGCTGGGTCGCTTTCGCTGAGATGCGCACGCTGGTGCCTGCCGAGCCGACAAGTGGTGTGTCCAGGGCCGTGATTTGCTCTCTAATAACCCCTGCATGCCTTTCCCCTTCCGGGTCCCATGAATCCCCTTCGGGCACGCAGCGCAGCGTGAGGCAACGTTTCGGACTCAGACCAGCTTTCACAAGCTGACCGACACCTGTGGTGTAAGCCGGCTCACCAGCGGGCCGGTTTGGGCACGTTAGGTATCTGACCATCGAGGCCCTGGGGATGACACCGAGCATACTAACCGTTGAGGCGATGCAAACGTGGCTGGTGTCTCTGCTCGCCCAGCAGCTTGGCCTCGACCCGGCCGCGATCGATCCGGCGCAGCGCTTCAGTCAATCCGGCCTCGACTCCGCTCAGGCCAGGGCGCTGCTGGCGGCCGTGGCGACCGAGCTTGGCCGCCCATTGGCCCTTACCCTCGTTTGGACGTATCCAACGCCCGTAGCGCTGGCGCGCCACCTCCTGGGCGAAGCCGATCACCCCGAAGCAACTGACTCTACTCCGGCTCCGGCGGCGGTGGGCGCGCTGGAGCCAGCCGACGGGCTGGCCGCGCTGGATCTGCTCAGCGGCGGCGCAGCGGGCACGGCCGTGAAACAGCCGGTGGCGCCGCCGAGCGCGGCCTCAGAACTGCGCCAGCTGGCCTTGGCAGCGGTCACGGCTGGGGAACGCCGGCGACACGTGGAGGCCTACCTGCGCGCACCGGTCGCTGAAGTGCTGGGTCTACCACCAGAGTCACTCGCGGCCGCTGAGCCGCTGAGTCACCTGGGCCTCGACTCGCTGATGGCCCTGGACCTGAGCAACCGGATCGAAACGGACTTGGGCGTCACCGTTCCGATGGCCACATTTCTGCGCGGCCCGAGCATCGCTCAGCTAACCGAGCTGTTGGAGGACCGGTTGGGTGACTCAGCCCCACCGGAGCCCAACCCGGCGCTCGAGGCGCTAGTCTCACGGCATCCGCTTACGCGCGGCCAGACGGCGCTCTGGTACCTCTACCAGCTGGCGCCCGACAGTCCGGCATACAACACCGGCTGGATCGC
Organism: Anaerolineales bacterium; assembly: GCA_043754665.1. Lineage (GTDB taxonomy): Bacteria > Chloroflexota > Anaerolineae > Anaerolineales > UBA6663 > JADZEK01. The sequence continues at coordinate 4,614 of JAYUUW010000298.1, forward strand.
CCGCCTCACTGGACCGCTGGCCATTGGCGCGCTCCAGGCCGCACTGAATGCGCTGGTTGAACGGCACCCACCCCTGCGCTCCACGATCACCACGGAGGGCGGCCAGCCGGTCCTGGTCATTCACGCGCGCGCCGTGGTTGGCCTAACCACGCTCAAGACTGAGGCGGATGGCTTGGGGGCGTTGCTCGACCAGGCCTACCATGAGCCGCTTGACCTGGAGCGGGGGCCGGCGTTGCGCGTGCGCCTGTTCCAGGTGTCGGCCAACGAGCACGTGCTGTTGTTGGTGATGCCCCATGCCCTGGTTGACTTCTGGTCGCTGCTGATTTTGGTGGATGAGCTGCAACAGTTCTACCTGGCGCGGCTGACCGGGCAGCCGCTAGCGCTGCCGCTGCCGGCCCGCACCTATGCCGATTTTGCGCGTTGGCAGGCGGAGCGGTTGGCCGGCGCCGAAGGCGAACGGCTCTGGTCGTATTGGGCTCGCCAGTTGAGCGGCGAATTGCCCGTGCTTGATCTGCCCACAGATCGGCCGCGCCCCCGGTTAGAGACGTATCAGGGCCAGTCAGTGTCGTTCCAGCTCTCGGCTGAGCTGAGTTGGCAGATCAAGCAGCTGGCGCGCGCCGAAGGCGCCACCTTGCACGCGACATTGCTGGCGGCGTTCCAGGTGCTGCTGCATCGCTACACCGGCCAAGACGATCTGCTGGTCGGCTCGCTGACCAACGGGCGCAGCCGCCCTGAGTTCAACGAGATCGTCGGCTATTTCGTCAATCCTATCGCGCTGCGGGCCAACTGCGCTAACAATCCAACCTTCCGTGATTTTCTGAGCCAGACCCGGCAGACGCTGCTGGACGCGCTCGAATATCAGGCATACCCGTTTGCGCAGGTAGTCGAGCGGCTACCGCCTGGACATGCTGCCAGCCGCTCGCCGGTGGTGCAGGCCATGTTTGTGCTGCAGCAGCCCCAACGCCTGCCCGAGGCGCCGCCCTTCATGCTGGGGCAGGCCGGCGGGCGGGCGGCGTGGGGTCCGCTGCGGTTGGATTCGATTGCCATGCCGCTCCGGCAGGCGCGCTTCGATCTTGATCTGATGATGTTCGACAATCGCGCCGGGCTGTCCGGCTTCTTGCAGTACAGCACCGACTTGTTCGAGGCGCACACCATCGAGCGCCTGATCGCCCACTTCCAGCTCTTGCTGGAAGGCATCGTCGCGGACCCGAACCGGCGACTGGCGGAACTGCCGCTACTGACCTCGGCCGAGCTCGAACAGATGCGCGCCTGGAACGCGACGGACGTGGCGGTGGAGCCAGGGGTGCTGCCGGACTGGATTGCGGCGCAGGCGGCGCGCACGCCCGAGGCCGTGGCGGTGGTGGGAGAGGGGGCGGCGCTGACGTATGCCGCGCTGGACGAACAGGCGGCGCGGGTGGCCGGGCATTTGCGGGCGCTGGGCGTGGGCCGCGGGGCGCTGGTGGGGGTGGCCCTGGCGCGCCGGCCCAGCCTGGTGGCCGCGCTGCTAGGGGTGCACAAAGCCGGTGCGGCTTACCTGCCGCTGGACCTGAGCTACCCGGCCGCGCGGCTGGCCGACATCCTGAGCGATGCCCAGCCGCGCGCTGTGCTGACCGACGCCGAGACCACCGACGTGATCGCTGCGTTACTGCCGCCTGGCAGCAACGTGGCGGTGGTGGAGGTGGCCGCCGCCCTGGCTGGCCCGCTGCCCACCGAGCCATTGCCTGAACTCACCCCAAACGACCGGGCGTATGTGATCTACACCTCCGGCTCGACCGGTCGACCCAAGGGCGTGGCGGTGGGGCATGCGGCGCTGGCCAACTGCCTGGCCGCCTTCCGCGAGCGGTTGTCGGTCGGAGCGCCGGATCGGCTGCTGGCGATCACCACGCTGGCCTTCGACATCGCCGGGCTGGAGCTATGGCTGCCGCTCATCGCCGGCGGGCAGGTAGAGCTGGGCGGGGCGGCCGAAGCGGGCGACGGCGCGCGGCTGGCGGCCCGGTTGGCCAGCGGCGGAGCGACTGTGTTGCAGGCCACGCCCACCACTTGGCGGCTGCTGCTGGCCGGCGGCTGGGCGGGGGATGCGCACTTGGTGGCGCTGTGCGGTGGCGAGCCGCTGCCGCGCGGGCTGGCGGACGCGCTGGTGGGGCGGGTGCGGGCGCTGTGGAACGTGTACGGCCCGACGGAGACGACCATCTGGTCGACAGCCGAGCGGGTGGCCGCGGGGGAGCCAAGCGTCTCGATCGGGCGGCCCATAGGCAACACGCAGGTGTACGTGCTGGACGGGGCGGGGCAGCCGGTGCCGGTGGGGGTGGTGGGGGAGCTGTACATCGGCGGGCTGGGGCTGGCGGAGGGCTATTGGGGGCAGCCGGAGCTGACGGCGGCGCGGTTTGTGCCGGATACCGTTGGCGCGAGCGGCGGGCGATTGTACCGCACGGGCGACCGCGGGCGGTGGCGGGCGGACGGGCGGCTGGAATGCCTGGGGCGGCTGGACCAGCAGGTGAAGCTGCGCGGGTACCGGATCGAGTTGGGGGAGGTGGAGGCGGTGTTGGGGCGGCACCCGGCGGTGGGGCAGGCGGTGGCGGCCATCTGGGATGGCGGCGCGGCCGACCAGCGCCTCGTCGCCTACGTCGTGCCGCGGGCTGAGACCGAGCCGGTGGGTGATGGCCCGACGCTCCAAGCGATACAAATGTCGCAATGGCAGTCGGTGTGGGATGAAACCTACCACCACGCGCCGCCGCCGCCCGACCCGGCCTTTAACATTGCCGGCTGGAATAGCAGCTACACCGGCTTGCCGCTGCCGGCCGAGGCGATGCGCGAATGGGTCGCTGACCCGGTCGACCGCATTCTGGCGGCGCGGCCGCAGCAGGTGTTGGAGATCGGCTGCGGCACGGGGCTGCTGCTGTTTCAGATCGCGCCCCACACCGAGCGCTACTGCGGCGTTGACTTCTCGCCAACCGCGCTCGACTACCTCGCTGACCAACTGCGCCAGCGCCCTCTGCCCCAGGTGCAGCTGCTGCG
>JAYUUW010000299.1:0-3693 GCA_043754665.1 Anaerolineales bacterium
GTGTGAAGTGCGCCGTAGCCTCCGTCAACTAAGACGTGTCTCCAGGCCTCGGTTGGAAGGTGAATCGATAGACCAACGCTCATCCCCTCCCCGCCTCGCTTTTTCCCATCGCCGAATCAACTGACGACTTGTATAATGCGCACCATTCCGGTCGGATACCGGCAATTAGGAGCCCCACGATGAGCGTGATTACCCTTGCTGGTTTGCCCGGCACCGCCCAGAAACCCATCCGCGTCGCCCGCGAGAGCCTGTACGTCGAGCCCATCTCGTCTTGTAACCTGGCCTGCAAAATGTGCTACACCAACGTCATCAACGGCCCCGAGCGCCGCATGCTCGACCAGGCCACCGTGCTCGACTTCACCCGCCGCTTTGTCGACGCCACGCCCGCCCAGGTGTGGCTCTACTGGTGCGGCACCGGCGAAGTCTTCCTGCATCGCGAGTTCCCGGCCATGGTCAACGCCCTGCTGGCCGACTACCCCGAAGCGCACCTCACCCAAACCATCCAGACCAACGGCACCGTCCGCCGCCTGCGCGAGTTCACCGCCCTCGACCGGCTCGACTTCTGCGTCTCAATTGACGGCTCGAAAAAGTTTCACGAGTGGCATCGTGGACGCCAGACTTACGACCGCACCATCGGCTTCTGCCGCGAGGCCTTCGACCACGGCGCGCGCTCGGTGTTGGTGCGCATGTTGCTCACCCAAGACAACATCTGGGACCTGGATGAGTTCCACGCCGAGCTGCTTGAGAAGATCGGGCCAAAGGTGCGCCTGGCCATCGGCGCGCCCTACACCAACCGCGAGCTTAAGGGCGTGCGCCGCAAGGCCCAGGCCATCCACCAGGGGCTGATTGACGACAACCGCGCCATCGCCCGCCAAGACGCGCTTGAGATCCTCGCCACCCGCTATAACAACCGCTACGAGCTAGACGAGGACCCCGACGCCGTCGACAACTACCTCAGCCTGACCACCTACGGCGTGCATAGCTGCTGCCACGGCATCATCAAGCTCGGCGAGCCGGCCGCGCCCATTGACGACCTGCTGACGCGCCTGAGCGCCTCCGAGCGCAGTTGCCGTAACTGCTCCATGTTCCCCTGCATGTAAGCGCTGCCGTCTGCATCAGTCACCAACAACGGGCCGGTCAGCATGGCTGATCGGCCCGTTGCGTACTGCCCTTCGCCTAATCCAACAGCCCCAGCAGCAGCGCCGCCCCGCCCATCTGCGGCCGGGTGGCGCGCGGGTCCACGTAGCCCACCACCGCCTGCGGGCTGAGCGCCGCCCCGCGATAGATTGACCCCTCGCGCGCGGCGTGGCCCGCCAACCCCGCCTCGAGTGCGCCGGCCGTGCCGCGATACACCGCGCCCGCCTCGGTCACGTAGCCCATCGGCGCGTCATCCGCGCCCAGCACCGCCCCCTCGGCCGTCACGCGCCCGACCAGCGCCGCCGAGGCATGCACCTCCCCGGCCTCGTTGACGTAGCCCAGGCTGGTCAGCGTGTCGCTCGTCGGGTCGGCCACACGGTACACATTGGCGCGCAGGTTCGCCTCCCTCAGCATGCCCCCAAACCAGCGACATCGTACTACAATGGCGGCATGTCACGCTATGTGCTGGTCAACAAACCCTACAACGTGCTCTCCAACTTCGTCGATGAGGGCGGCCGCCCCACACTCAAAGACTATGTGCCGGTGCCGGCCGTCTACGCCGCCGGCCGCCTCGACTACGACAGCGAGGGCCTGCTGCTGCTGACCGACGACGGCCCGCTCAGCTACCGCATGACCGACCCGCGCTACGAGCACCCCAAGACCTACTATGTGCAGGTCGAGCTGACCAAGGGCGCCCTGCCGCCCACCGCGCTGGCCGAGCTGCACGAGGGCGTGGTGCTGCGCGGTGAGCGCCTGCGCCCGGCCGAAGCCGAGGTAGTGCCCGACCCCGGCCTGCCGCCGCGCGCCGCCCCGGTGCGCGGCTATCACCCCACCGCCTGGCTGCGCGTGGTGCTGCGCGAAGGCAAGAAGCGCCAGTTGCGCCGCATGACCGCCGCTGTGGGCCTGCCCACGCTGCGGCTGGTGCGCACCGCCATCGGCCCGCTCAGCCTGGGCGACCTGGCCCCCGGCGCGTGGCGCGAACTGGGCACCACCGAACTGCGCGCCCTCGCCGACACCCTCGGCCTTACCCGCTAGTCCGTCCGACATTTAGGGCCTCTGCCGCCAGCCTGACCCCTTAGCTCCACCAGCCACTCGCCGTCACCCTACTTTCAGATTTGTCATTTCGAAGCCCCCCTCAGGCGATTGGCCGTAGCCGAACCTTGTGGGGGGTGAGAAATCCGCAACTCTGACCTACTCGGCCCCGCGACCCTCAAGGAGTGACGGTAAGCGTCCGCAACTCTGACAGACCCAGCCTCACGACCGTTCCCTCTACCTCACCCCCCAATAACGCAAAGGGCCGGTCACCCCATGGACCGGCCCCACTTCAATTCTCACCCGCAGCCGCGCTACACGAACCAGGCTTTGGTGCGCTGCCCGTCCGGCGTGAAGGCCAGGTCCAGCGTCCACGGGCCGTTGGCGGCGGCGCGCACCGCCCGCCACGCCCCCGCCGGCGGCAGCGGGTTGTTGTGGTCGAACTGGCGCTTGTGCGCGTTCAGCCGCTTGTCGTCTAGGCCTAACTCCGTCAGCAGCCGCTGGATCGGGCCGCCGTGGCTGACCAGGGCCAGCGGGCCGTCGGCCAGGTCGCGCTCGGCGGCGTGCAGCCACACCGGCCACACCCGCGCCAGCACCTCGGCCGGCTGCTCCTCGGGCCGCTGCTCGGCCAGGCGCACGTCAATCTCCCACGTCGCACCGGCCACGGCCGCCGCCAGTTCCGCGGTGTGCGCGGAGCGGACCAGCGGGCTGGCCAGCAGGCGCGTAACGCCCATGTCGCGCAGGAACTCGCCCAACTGCGCGGCTTCTTGCTTGCCCTGCGCCGTCAGCGGCGGCCCCGGCGGAATGAAATAGGGGATGTCCTTGCGGCTCCAGTCGGGCGTGGCGTGGCGGATGAGGTAAACGGTAGGCAGCATCATAGTTTGACTGTATCACACGGGCGGCCCCCCACCGCCTGGAAGTTCGGTTAGGCCCGCGTGCATGTCACTTGCCCAGCCGGTAAATAACACCCGCGCCAAAGTCGGCCACGTACAGCGCCCCATCCGGCCCCTCGGTGATGTCGAGCGGGCGGTCGAAGCCGGTGGCAAAGTCGTTCACCACGCCCGCCCAGGCGTCGCCGGTTTGGGTCAGCGCCACGCGCAGCACTTGCCGGCCAATCAGCGGGTCGCCGGAGTTCGCGCCGTAGAAGGTAATGAAGGCCTGCCCCTGCCATTCGGGGAACAGCGCGCCGGTGTAGAACACCAGCCCGCCGGCCGCCGCGTGCGCGGGCAGTTCGGCCACGGGCGGCAGCGTGCCGGCGCAGTCGCCGCCCTGGGCGGTGCCCCAGCAGCCCGGCCAGCCATAGTCGCCGCCGTCGACAATCAGGTTCAGCTCGTCGGGCACGCCGGTGGCGGGCACATCGCGGCCGTTGTCGGTGGCGAAGAGCAGGGCGGTGCCGGGGTAGAAGGCCAGGTCGTACGGGTTGCGCGTGCCGCTGGCGTAGACCCGCAGCCCGGAGCCGTCGCGCTCGGCCACCAGGATCGAGGCCTCGCGGTCGACTAGCCCGGTCTCGCCCCGGTCGGAGGT
>JAYUUW010000300.1:0-2180 GCA_043754665.1 Anaerolineales bacterium
AGGGGTTGTGCGCGCCTCGCGGCGGCTTAGCTGACCTTCAATTGCGTCTTCAGGCTTTCCACTTGCGCCGCCGCCTGCGAATCCAGGCTGGCGCCGAACAACTCAATGATGCTGTCGAGGCTGTAGCCCACCAGCAGGCAGGCGAAGGGCGTGATCTTATCCACCGGGGTGGCGGCCACAAAGCCAAAGAAGCCGGTGAGGGCCAACGCCAGTTTCATGAGGATTTGGCCGAGGCGCGCATTGACGATGAGGCCGACATCGCTCAGGGCGTAGATCGGCGGCAGCCCGCCCGCCGCCTTGGCGCGCTTTTGGTTGCCCACCAGCGTGTGAATGAAGACGCCGATGAGGACGAAGCCCCACCACAACAGCAGGTCGCTGGCGTGGGCCGGGAGGAAGGCCGTGCCGGGGAAGTTGAGCTGCGACGTCAGGCCGACCCCCAAGGAGGCCGCCACCACGATCACCACCAGCAGCGCGTTGGTCGTCCACATCCACACGGCGTTCGACTCGTAGCGATAGATCAGCCCATTGGCGGCATCGACCACCCCGCCCTGGATGACGCGCGGCGACCACGACAGGGTGTTAAGCAGCCGCAGCCGATCTTCGGGCGTGGGGATTTCGTCTTCGAAGACGAGGTGGAAGGGGACGTAGTAGCCGGGATGGGCCTTTTGCAGCCAATCGTTCAGGCGCGAGGGGATGGTTTCGGCCCCAATAACGTAGACCATCTTGCGGATTTGATCGTCGAGCGTGTCGAGATAGTTGAGCTGCGCCTGGGCCTCATAGTCGCCGGCCGGGTCCAACAGCAGCGGGCAGATCTGCATCTGCTCCCACAGGTTCAGCAGGTGGCGCAGGTTGTCGGTGTCGCCGGCGGCCGCGGCGCTGTGCTTCTTATCGGGCGCGGGGGCGGCGCGCACCGCCAGCTCAGCGGCAACGATCTTCTCCATCAAGTCGGCGATGTCGGCCTTAGTCTTGGCCACATACCCGGCAAAGGCGTTGATGCTGGTCTTGCCTTTGCGCACGGCCTGGGTGACCACCTGCAGGTCTTGAATCTCAGCCCGCAGTTCGCGCAGCAGCCCCAGCCGCACCCCGGCGGCATCGGCCCCGGCGGGCGCTAGATTGAGGGCCGCTTCGAGGCTGGCACTGGACTGGGAGGGCGGCGGCATCATAGGCTGAACTCCTCGGGCCGGGTAAGCGGGCGTTGGTTGGTGGCGGGACGGCGAGAAGTATAGCCCCCGCCCCCGACGATGCAAATGCGAGCGCCCTTGGCTCAACCGACCGCCGGCCGTCGCCCGCCCGCCGGATTTGTCATTTCGAAGCCCCCCGCCAGAGCCTTGGAACTAGCCAAACCCTGTGGGGGGTGAGAAATCCGCAACTCGGCCTACCCGATCGCAAGTTTCTGAGCAACCCAGTTGGCATGCGCCCCGCATCGGGTAAGTATCAGTCGGGGCCGAGACGCTTCGCGTCACCGGCCTAATACCAACGCCAGGTCCACTGGCCCGGGGCCGGGTGGCTCAGAACATGTCACGGCGGCACAACCAAGCGCAGGGCCGAAGCGGTCTAAGTTGCGGATTCCTCACCGGCCAAGAGGGAGCGCTAGGCCAAAATACCTGAGGCCGGGTTCGGAATGACAAATCCGGCGGGCGGGCTGCGGCGGGCGACCAGTTGAGCCTTGAGGGCTGGCGAGCAGCGCCATGCCCGCTTCGGAACCCAAACAAAGGACGTTTGGGCACCCCCGCAAAAACCGCGGGGGCAGGTGTGTGACAAATCAGAAAGGAAGATGACGGCCAGCGTCTGTCTAAGCCAAGCGAATGAGAGCGCCGAGCCTAGTCCTTGATCTGCGTGAAGCGCTGGATGTCGGCGTCCTCGAAGCGGTCGGCCTCGTCGGTACTGGTGGTCGAGAACTCGGACACCACCGCGCCCTGGTCGCCCGACTGGAACCAGTGCCGCGTGTCCGGCTGGAGCGTGTATTGCTCGCCGGGGCGCAGCACCACCTCATGCCAGACGGTGTAGGTGTCTTCGCGCCCGGCCGGCGGCGCGGCGCGGCGGTCGGCGCTGGCCGGGCCGGGGACGTAGATGTAGACCTCGCCCCAGCGGCAGCGGAAGGTCTCTTCCTTGCCGGGGCGGCCGTTGATCGTTGGGTGCCAGTGCTCCGGGCAGGTCTGGCGCGGCAGCATGGCAATTTC
>JAYUUW010000301.1:0-6993 GCA_043754665.1 Anaerolineales bacterium
CTAGCCGCAGCGCCGGCGTAAACCTCCCACCGCTGCCGGCCCTCTAGATCAAACAGCTCGTATCGGTGTCCGGGCTGCTCGTTGGGCTCGTTGGTCGAGTCGGTCGCCAGCCAGCGCCGATCGAGCGAGGCGACCGGCCACTGCACCGGCGCGAAGCTTGCCCCCCAGTACGCCACAGTAGCGCCTGTGTCGGTGTCAATCAACTCGGTGAGGCCGCACAAATAACCGCAGCCCTGAAAATTCCAGAAAAGCGTTTCGGAATAAAAGTACGTGCCACCGCCCGGCTCCCAATGGATGTTGGCAATCTCATAGCCCAGCGCCAACAAAGGCCGGTGATCGGGGTAGGCCACGTAAAACGCGGCGCGGTCACCGCCGGGCAGCTTCTCAAATACCATCAGTCGGCTGCTATCGGGCGACCAAAGCGGAAATGCCCCCATGATGTTCGGCAACAGCTTGGCGATCACCTGCCCATCCGTGCGCATAATGTTCAACCCCACGCCCGGTTGCGCGAAGGCGACCGCTCGGCTATCCGGTGACCACAGGGCAGTGTAACAATCTTCCCAAGACTCCGTTTCAAGAGCGGCCAACAATGCGGCATCGCTGAGGCGGTAGAGGCCTGCCTGGGGCGTGTCGCAGATGAACACATAGCGGCCGTCGGGCGAGAAGCGGGTGTCAGCGTCGGCGGAGAGGGCGATGGGATCAAGCACGGGGGTCGCTGACGGCGTCGCGCTCGCCGTCAAGGCCGCCGCGCCGGTAGTGGTATCAACGTGATAGATGTGGCGGTCGCGGTCATCGACCTCCAGCGTCTGCGCGTTGACCCATGCCGCCCGCCAGAATGAGTCTGGCCAGGGCTGCACGCTAACTGCCGGCGCCAGCCAATGCGCCGTTGGCTGGGGCGTCCTGGTAGGCAGCGTCGTCGTCGTGGGAGTGGCCGTGCCCGGCCGGGGTGACGCCGTTACGCTGGCCGTAGCGCGGGTGGGGCTGGGTTGGGTGGTGGCGATGGTTGTAGCGCGCGTGGGCGTGAACGCGGCCGTTGGAGTGGACGTTGGGCCAGCCTGGCAAGCCGCCGCGCAGAGTATGAGCAAACCAGCCAACTGGATAAGCCGGCGACGAGCTACCCGCATATTCATCGTCCCCCCGATCAAGAGTCGTTGGCTGGGTTGACCGCCGCGCCCGCCTATTAAAGCACAAACGGCACCAGCCGCTTCGTGCGCCGCATGTAGGCGCGGTATTCGTCCCCGAACGCCTCGGTCAGCGCGGCTTCTTCCACCCGCATGCGCCAGCCGTACACCAGCCCCGGAATGACCAGCATGACCGCCAGGCTCAGCCAGTTGTTGAGCGCCAGTGCATAGCCGAGGATGGTGACGAACGTGGCCGTGTACGAGGGGTGCCGCAGGTAGCGGTACAGCCCCCGGTCGAGCACGCGCTGCCCCGGCTGAATGGCGACCTCCGGAACGAAGTAGCGGCCCAACTGCGCGATGGCCGCCGCCCGCAGCAGCAGCCCGCCCACCATGAGCGCCAGGCCCAAGTAGAACGCCTGCGCCCGCCCGGCCGCAAAGTTGAAGGCCGCCACCCGCGTGGCCGCCACCGCCAGCGCAAACGCCAGCAGCATCCCGCCGATGATGGCGAAGCGCGTCCAGCCGTCGCGGTTGACCGAGCCGGGCTGCCACAGCCGCAGATTCACCACCAACTCAAACGCCGCCCAGCCGAAGAAGCACAGGCCGAACAGCGCCGCCCCCAGCGGCGAGGGCGCATACAGCAGGCTAGCGGGCATGAGCGTGATCCAGGCAAGCGGGTGGCATGCCTGGTTATACGCACGGCGGCGGCTAGCCCATTAATGTTCGGGCAGGCGTTTCTGGAAATTAGCGTCGGCAGGGGCGAAAGGCGTTAGCCACGAATTGGCACGAAGGGGGAAGAGTCGAGGGCCGGGGAGCTAACCGCGTTTGGGGAGGGGTAAAGCCACTGGTCACGGGTACGGGGCGCTAGCCACCGCGCCAGACGAATTGGCACGAATGGGCCTGGGTGAAGGCCTGGGGTTAGCCATTTACAGCGCGCTCCGGCGGCGGGCGCTGTAGCCGCCTAACACGCGCCCCCGCGGCGCCTCCGACCACCCCGCCCAGCCCGCTGCCCTTCGTGCTCATTCGTCCTGCGCCCCGACGCCGCCGCGCCTCGGCCTCAACCTATCACAACGCCCTCGCTGCCTCCCAACCCTCACCACTTTCCCCTTCGTGCTCATTCGTGGCCAACGCCCTTCCGACCTCTGACTTCTGACCTCCGACCTCTACTACCCCACCCACTCCACAATCGTCGTCTCGCCCTGGCCGACGCCCACGCACAGCGAGGCCAGCCCGTAGTATGGCCGCTTCTCGGTCACGGCGCGCTTGGCCATCTCGTGCACCAGCGTCACCATCAGGCGCGCGCCGCTGGCCCCCAGCGGGTGGCCCAGCGCAATCGCGCCGCCGTTGACGTTCGTGAGTGCCGGGTCGAGGCCCAGCTCGCGGATGACGGCCAGCGCCTGCACCGCGAAGGCCTCGTTTAGTTCCACCAGGCGGATGTCGGCCAGCGTGAGCCCGGCCCGCAGCAGCGCCTTGCGCGTGGCCGGGATGGGGCCGAGGCCCATGGTGCGCGGCTCCACGCCCGCCGCCGCCGCCGAGACGATGCGCGCCAGCGGCGTGCGGCCCAACTGACTGGCCTTGCGGTCGCTCATCAGCAGCAGCGCCGCCGCCCCGTCGTTGATGCCCGAGGAGTTCCCGGCCGTCACCGAGCCGCCGTCACGAAAGGCCGGTTTGAGCTTCGCCAGCCCGGCCGCCGTCGAGTCGGGGCGCGGGTGCTCGTCGCGCTCGACCAGCACCGGGTCGCCCTTGCGCTGCGGCACCGGCACCGGCACGATCTCATCCTTGAACCGGCCGCTGTCCAACGCGGCCCCGGCTCGGCGCTGGCTTTCGAGCGCGAAGGCATCTTGCTCTTCGCGGGTGATGGGCTGGCCGGCGGCCCGGGCAGCCTCGGCCACGTTCTCGGCCGTCTCGCCCATCGAGTCGTGGCCGTGCATGGCTTTCAAGCGCGCATTGGGGAAGCGCCAGCCCAGCGTGGTGTCCCACAGCGTGCTGTTACCGAACGACCACTCTGGGCTGGTCTTGGCCACGGCATAGGGCGCGCGGGTCATGCTCTCGACCCCGCCGGCGATGTAGATTTCACCCTCGCCGGCTTTGATGGCGCGCGCCGCGGCGTTGATAGCCGTGAGGCCCGAGGCGCACAGCCGGTTGAACGTCACCGCCGCCACCGACACGGGGAAGCCCGCCAGCAGGGTGGCCATGCGCGCCACATTGCGGTTATCCTCGCCGGCCTGGTTGGCGCAGCCCAGGTACACCTCTTCCACCAGCGCCGGGTCGAGGCCCACGCGCTCGGTGGCGGCCTGCACCACCAGCGCCGCCAGGTCGTCGGGCCGCACGTCTTTCAGCGCGCCGCCGTGCCGCCCAATGGGCGTCCGCACGGCTGAGACAATCACTGCATCAGGCATCAGCCAGGTCCTTTCCTATGCTCCGCGTCGTTCCCCGCCGGGCATTGTAGCACTCGCCCGCCGGGGCCGGCCCGCCGATAAGCCAATGTTTCGCCGTGCCCAAGCAATACGTCTAGCGGCGGCCGGTGGTCGCCGCCCAGTGTTGATAGAATTCCCGAAATGGAGATTGATATGACAACGCTGCGCGCCACTTACGACCGCCTCGACCAAACGCTGGTGCGCTTCATGCGCACCTACGGCATCACCCTGCTCCGGCTGGCGCTGGCCATCACCTTTATCTGGTTTGGCGCGCTGAAGGTCTTCCAGGTCAGCCCGGTGGCCGACCTGGTGGCGCAGACGGTGTACTGGGTGCCGGCCGCGTTCTTTGTACCCTTCCTGGGCTTCTGGGAAATCGCGGTGGGCCTGGGCCTGCTGTTCCGCTTCGCGCTGCGCCTGACGCTGCTATTCTTCTTTATGCAGATGGCCGGCACGTTCCTGGTGCTGATCGTCCACCCCGGCCTGTCGTTCCAAAACGGCAACCCGCTGCTGCTGACCGTGCTGGGCGAGTTCGTGGTCAAAAACCTGGTGCTGCTCACCGCCGGCGTGGTCGTCGGCAGCACCGTGCAGCGCGGCGAGCGCCCGCGCCCGGCCGCCGCCGTGCCAGCCCCGGCGCGCTAACGCCTCTACCCTGCCGCGTGGTTGGGTTTCTGCCGACTGCCGCCTGCCGACTGGCTCTATCCGACCTCCAACTTCTGACCTCTGACCTCTACTATTGCCAGTTCCCCTCTCCGAGGGTAGAATCACACCTATGGACGGCGCGCCACCGAATGGGCGGGCCGTCCATTTGTTGCTTGTTGCTGGTAAAGGATGCGCATGCGTTACACCATCGCCCATATCAAAATCGTCGAGAACTTGCCCGAGTGTCCGAGCTGCGGCGCGACCACGGTCTTCGCCAATGCGGCCGATGTGAGTAAAGACGGCCGCGTGAACTTGATCTTCCGCTGCAACAACTGCTCCGCCGGCGAAACCAAGGTCTGGAAGCCCGAATACCAGGCCATGGCTGACCTCATCACCTCCGACGACTAGCGCCTCGGCGCGGCCCCAACCCAACCGCCTCCCCTGCCCGGTCTCCCGGGCCTTTTTGCGTCTCGCCGCCTCGTCCCGGCCCCTTGCTCGCCACTCCGCGTTGCTCCCCGGCACGCCTCTTGCTAGAATAGCCGGGTCGCACACGAGGAGGTGTCCCGATGTCTATTAAATTCCGCGCCCTGTGGGCCGCGCTGGCGCTGGCGCTCGCCCTCGGCGGCGCGCCCTCGCAGCCGGCCGCGGCCCACGCCCCTACTTACGCCGCTGACACGATCACCCACACGGTGCAGCCGGGCGAGAACCTGTACCGCATTGGCCTGCACTACGGCGTGAGCTGGACCGACATCATGGAGGCCAACCACCTCGCCAGCAGCACGATTTTTGTCGGCCAGACGCTCATCATTCCGCTGAACGCGGATGCGCCCGACGTGCCGTCCCCCGCCGACCCGCCGCCGGCCGCCACCGCCGCGCCGAGCGACCCGCCCAGCACCGGGGCCACGACCTACACCGTGCAGCGCGGCGACATTCTCTCGCGCATTGCCCAGCGCTTCGGCGTCACGGTGTCGGAGATCGTGGCGGCCAACGGCATCGCCAACCCGTCGCTGATCTTCGCCGGGCAGGTGCTCACCATCCCGGCCGGCGGCAGTGACCCGGAGGGCGCGCCCGGCCCCAGCGTCACCAACCAGGAAATTCGCGTCGACCTGTCGCAGCAGCGCATGGTTGTCTTTCAGGACGGCGTGCAAGTGTGGGACTGGGTGGTCTCCACCGGCGAGCCGGGCCGCGAGACGGTGCCGGGCAGCTTCAGCGTGCTTAACAAAATCCCCAACGCGTATGGCGCCACTTGGGACTTATGGATGCCGAACTGGCTGGGCATCTACTGGGCCGGGTCGCTGCAAAACGGCATTCACGCCCTGCCCATCCTCTCCGACGGCTCGCGCCTGTGGGACGGGCTGCTCGGCCAGCGTGTGTCATTCGGCTGCGTGATCCTGGGCATTGCCGAGGCGCAGATGCTCTACGACTGGGCGCAGGTGGGCACGCCGGTGAATATTACCTACTGACGGAACGGTTGGAAGAGAGCTGGGGAGTCAACGGCGGGAGGGGTTTAAAGGGACTGAAGGGTCTAGGGGGAAAGGCGGGGGACTCAAGGGACTCGGTGGCGGCTAGAGTCACAAGCAGCGGGTGAACAATTTAAACGGCCGGGCGTTCTGGTGAGCGCTCGGCCGTTTTTGCTGACGGCGATTAGGGGATGGTGGGGGGCGCGGCGTCGGCTGAGAGCAGCACGGTGTTCCCGTCGGGGTCTTTGACCATCGCAAAGTGCATTCCGAACTTCGTGCGATAGGGCTCGCGGAAGCCCTGGTAGCCGCGCTCGACGAGCTCGGCGTATTTGGCTTCCAGCGCGGCCTGCTCCTTCAAATAGAACTCCAAGATCATCGGGTAGCGGCTGCCGGCCGGGCCGGGCGGCGCCTCGGCCGCCGTATCAAACTCCGGGTCCCAGCGCTCCGGCTGCGAGTCGAGGAAGAGCGTCATGCCGCTGCCCATCTTGATCTCGACATGCGCCTGCGCGTCGCTGCCGGCCGGAATGGCGACGCCCAGGCAGCGATAGAAGGCCAGGGCCGCCGGCATATCCTGCACGATCAAACCCAGCATGTAGAGTTCGAGCGCCATGGGGCACCGCCTGAATAGGGCCTAGCGCTTGTCGCGCGCCAGCGCCTGCTTCACGTAGTAGCGCAATTGGGTCTTGTTGATGTCCTCCACCGTCTTGTACCTGAGGTGCCGGGCGTTCACGCCCACGCCCTTGAGCAGGGCGTACTTGTCTTCAAACTCACGCCCATAGGTAAAGCCGAGCGAGATGTGTGCCTTGCCAGGCGTGATCCACGCCAAATAGCCCGCGCCTTTCCACATCGGCTGCGCGTAGCTGATCGCAAACGTGGCCTTAGGGGCCAGTTCCGCCATCAATTCGCGCAGCCGCGCCACCAGCGGCAGCAGCTCCGGCGCGACCTTGGCCTCAATGTACTCATCTACCGTTGCAAATGCCATCTGCCTTCAGCCTCCGCTGCTTGAAACTTTAGCCGCCCTTGAGTCCCCTAGCGTAGCATCCCCCGAGTCCCGGCCGTATTTCAGTTCAGGGGCGAGACGCGTTCGACTTGGTCTCGGCCGAGATTCCTCACCGGCCCGAAGGCAGCGATGGGGCCGATGACCTGAGGCCGGGTTGCTCAGAACATGTTGGGGCGGCGTGGCTGGGCGCAGGGCCGGTTAAGTCTGAGCCGAGATTCCTCACCGGCCAAAAGGGAGCGCTAGGCCAAAATACCTGAGGCCGGGTTCGGAATGACAAATCCGGCGGGCGGGCGACAGCGGATGGCTGTCTCAGCCAGGGACTGCCCCCAACGTGCAATGCACCCCGAGTCCCCCCTTTA
>JAYUUW010000302.1:0-2229 GCA_043754665.1 Anaerolineales bacterium
GACGCCGTCTTCGCTGCCGGAGTGGAACGGGAAGTAGCCGCCGGTGCGCCGCACCGAGGCGAAGCACTCGTCGATGAACAGCCCCTCCACGTAGGTGTCTTTCTCGCCGCAGTAGCGCACCAGGCGCTCATGGTAGCCGGGGTGGTCGATCAGTTCCTCAAACGGCGCCCCGCCCTCGATGATGTTTTGCAGCTCGATGCCGGCGTTGCCGTTGTTGTCAAAGCGCTGCACGTTGCCGCGCCAGTCGAGGTACTTCATGTCGAGGAACGGGTCGAGGGCCTGGTTGAGGCGCTCCACCAGGTCGAGCGGCACGGCGTTCTTGAGGATGACAAACCCCCGCAGGTCGAACATATAGTCTGAGACGTCGTATTTTTGGTCCATAGATGTAAGGCCTCTGGTGATAGGTGAGTAACGCGGTGGTCGGGCGGCGCCGGCGAATAATAACTCAAATCGCGCCGGGGGCCGCCGCGGCTTCAGAGCAGCAGCTTGACGCCGATGATCAGCGTGATGACGTAATAGGCAAAGGGCGGCACATCCTTGAAGATGAGATAGGCGACGGTCAGCAGCGCCGTCAGTCCGATGGCGCCCCAGCCCAGCCAGCGTGGATAGCCCGCTTGCAGCAGCGCGAACCCGTAGGCGATCAGGGCGGCCTGCGTGAGCAGCGTATAGGCAACGAAAAGCCAGTTAATGTTCGGCTGCTGCACCACCACGGCCAGCGGCTGGGCGTAGCGGCGATAAATAATCACATCCCAGGCCACGGCCCCCACCGCCAGCGCGGCCAGGCCCAGCCAGCTCGCCAGCGCCGCCGGGCGCGTGTCGCGCAAGACGAGCGTGACCAGCCCCAGGCCCAGCGCCGTGACCGTGCCGCCCAGGCCGAACAGGACCAGCGAGACGACCCATTCGGTCCAGCGGCTCGCCAGCCGGGCGGCATCGCGTTCTATGATGAAAACCCCAGTGATGGGCAGGAACGCGGCGACGAGGAACGCCAGCGAACCTAACACCACGATCAGACCGGCCAGTTTGAGCATGTCAACGCTCCGGGGATCGGCCGGCCGCCGGGCCGGCGGGCGGTCAGTTGTTCAGTTCCTTCATGGTGCCGGTCATCATGAAGATCACGCGCTCGGCGATGTTGGTCACGCGGTCGCCCATGCGCTCGAGGTTGTGGGCGCACCACAGCAAATAGGTGCCGCGCGAAATGCTGGCCGGGTCGCGCGCCATGATGGCGAGCAGATCGTCGAAGATGGCGCGGTACAGGTGGTCGATCTCGTCGTCCTCGGCGGCCACGGCGCGGGCGGCGGCCACATCGCGGTTCACAAAGGCATCCAGGCCGCGGCGCAGCATATCGCGGGCGGCCTCGGCCATGCGCGGCAGATCGACCAGCGGCTTGAGCAGCGGCTCGTGGCCCATGCGCAGCACGGTCTTGGCGATGCCGGTGGCGTGGTCGGCCATGCGCTCCAGGTCGTTGACGATGTTCATGGCCGAGATGACGATGCGCAGATCGGTGGCGGCCGGCTGCTGCGTGGCAATGGTGGTCAGGCAGTCTTCCTCCACCGTAAAGCGCAGGTTGTTAATCGCCTCGTCGTCCACAATCACCTGGCGCGCCAGGGCGACGTCTTGGTCCTTAAGGGCTTGCAGCGCGCGCGCAATGGCGGTGTCGACCAGCTCGCCCATCCGCAGGATGTTGTCGCGCATCTGAATTAGCTGGTGATCGAAAACGCTGCGAGGTCCGCTGGTCATGCCGTCCGGCTCCTTCGGGTGGGGCGCCGTCGTCCCAGATCCGCTAGTGGCGGGGCGGCGCCGCTCGGTGCGCCGCCCGTGGTTCGAATGACGCTCACTTTACTGCCGCTTGCGCCGCAATGCAATAGAGCGCGCAGGTCTAACTGGCCGCCGTCCGGGACCCCCGGCGACTAAAGTCGCGGCAACGCAAGGCGAAGCCGGCCGGCGCCGGCTTTGGGATAGAAACTGACTGACTGGGGGCCGCCGGTTGGCTGGGCGGAGGCCCGGCAAAACTGCGACGGCACCCAGCGCCGGCGGGTATAATGACCCGGCGGGCGGCTTAGGCCCGTTTGTGATGCGTACTCGTCCTCTGTTGGTCCTTATGGTTTGGTTGGCCTGTCTGCCGGCGTGCGCCCAGGCCACGGCCACGCCCCTGGCCGCCGAGGCCGCCAGCGCGCTGGCCTTGGCCGGCAGCGCCACTGCCACGGTCACGCCGGGGCCAGCGCTCACGCC
>JAYUUW010000303.1:0-1967 GCA_043754665.1 Anaerolineales bacterium
GTTCTGCGACGACCACCGCCGTTCTGTTATTGAACTGAATTCAGTTGAGTTCCGATGTCTGACTAGACCACGACACTTATAGGCGGGCTTGACCTGGGGCACCCCTTCTCCGTGTCGGAGAAGGGGCCGGGGGATGAGGTCCATGCGCGGCGCTAAGCGGCGGGGTGCAGTTGGGTCAACGTGGTGGCGATTTGCGCCAGGTGCAGGCGGTCGTGGTCGAGCATCCAGCCGACGATTTCGACGAGCAGCGTAGGGCCGAAGATGGCGTGGCGGGCGGTGCGGGTCCAGGCGGCGGCGGGCTGGCTGCGCAAGAAGCGAATGGTCTGCTGGCGGCTGAGCGAGAAGGCGGCTAACGCGTCCGGGCCAGACTGGGCGGCGTAGGCGCGCTCGATGGCCCACGGGTCGGTGTCGGCGCCGGCCAGGAACGGGTTGTCTTGCTCGACCACACTGTGCAGGCGCGGCAGGTTCACCTCGCGCTCCACATCGCGCAGGTGGCAGGCGATCTCGGTCAGCGACCACTCGGCGGCGGCGGGGCGGCGGGCCCAGTCGGCGGCGGGCCAGGCGGCCACGGTGCTGTGCAGGCGGGCCAGGCTGCCGGTGAGCAAATAGGGCAGGGCCGTGCCGGCGGGCGGCGCGCCCTCGGGCAGGGCCGGCAGCGCGGCCGGCGCCCAGGCGGCAAAGTCGGCCAGGGTGCCGTGGGCCAGCGGCAGGGCCTCGACCCAGGCCAGCGCCGAGGCCGGGGCCGGCGGGAGTTGGTCAGTGCCTTCCGGCGTGATCCAATAGGTGCGCAGGCCGGCGGCGGCAGCGGCGAGGATATCGTTGTTGTAGTCGTTGCCGATCACCAGCGCTTGCTCGGGGCGGCGGCCGAGCGCGGCCAGCACCTCGGCGTAATACTCGGGACGCGGCTTGGCGAAGTGGCTGTTGGTCAGGTCGGTCAGCAGGGCAAAGTCAAAGTCGCCCAACTCGGCCCATTGCAAGCGCTGCACCACTGCCTCGCGCGTGAACAGCGGGTTGGTGGTGATGGCGATTTCGTAGCCCTGCGCGGCGGCCCAGGCCAGCAGCGGGCGGGCGGCGGGCAGCGGCGTGGTGAGGGCTTGCAGGCGGCCGTAGCGCTCGTTATAGAAGCTAGCGAAGTGCGGCAGCCACTCGCTTTCCGGCCAGCCGAGCGCCTCCGAGAAGCACTCGCTGAAGACCGAGAGCAGCGTGCGGGCCGGGTCGGTGTTGGCGACGGCGGCGCGCGTGGCGGTGACCAATTCGGGGATCAGGCGCTCGACGCCGCGCCACCCGGCGAAATGCGCGCTCACCTGCTGGAAGTACGCCGGCAGGAAGCGGCCCATGTCGTTGGCCAGCAGGGTATCGTCCAGGTCAAACAGCAGCGTGGTAATCACGGCTGGTCAGGGAGCAGCAGCTTGGTCAGGTTCTCGTGGCAGTGGCCGCAGCCGGTGTGCGGGTTGGCCACGTCGCCCAGGGTCTTGGTGCAGGCGGCGCTGACGTGCACCTTGCGGTTCAGGCCGCCCCAGGTCTTAACCACCTTGGCGTCGAGCACCAGGTGGCGGCAGGCGTTGGCGGTCAAGATTTTGGGCACGGGACAGCCGCGGCACAGGCCGGGGGTCCAGCGCTCACTGGTGGCTTCGCGCTCCACCAGCCGGCATTCCTGCTGGTTGCGGCCACGAAAGTAGTTGGCGTAAAAGTAGCGGCAGTCAAAGCCCGCCGGGGTGCGCATGTGGGTCAGCCCAACCTTTCCAACCGTCCCCGCCGATACCGATACTGGGGACTGAGGGGGCGCGGGAACCCTGTGCCGCTCAGACCCGGGTGAGATAGTTGCCGGTGCTGGTATTCACCTGAATGGTATCGCCGATCTTGACGAACAGCGGCACCTGCACCTTCAGGCCGGTCTCGGTGGTCACCAGCTTGTTGGCGCCGGTGGCGGTGTCGCCCCGCACGCCGGCTTCGCCGTCCACGATCTT
>JAYUUW010000304.1:0-2708 GCA_043754665.1 Anaerolineales bacterium
GGGCCAGCCACGGGTCGTCGTGCAGTTGTGTCAGCGCGGCCTCGAGTTGGGTAACGGTGGGCTGCTTTTGGCCCACCGCGCCCAGCGCGGCCAGCGCTACGCGCGGCGGCAGCGCCCGGCATACTTGCAACGCGCTCCGCCGGTAGTGCGCCAGCCCGGCCCGCCAGGCCGCCACCTGCGCCGCCGCCAGCAGGGTGGGGCTGTCGGCGCACAGCGGCGCGAACGCCAGCACTTCATCGATCCACGCCGCCGCGCGCGCCCCAGGCGTGGTCGAGAGCTGGTAGAGCGCATTGGTCAGCGCCCCGGCGAAGCGGCGCGGGTCGGCCGCCACGTGCGTGGCCAGCGCCGGCAGCAGCCGCCGCCAGCCCGCGCCAATGGCCGGGTAGCGCGAGCGCGGCCCCAGGAACTCTTGCCCCACCATATCCAGCGACAGGTCGTACAGCGCCTCAGCCGCCGCCTCCACCTGCGCCGGCGCTACTGCGGCGATCTGTTCGACCACGGGCGCGACCACTTCGGCTAGGTGTGCGCCAAAGGCCGCGCCGTCTAGGTTGGGCCGCCAGCGCCGCGCCTCGGCGAACTGCGCGTTGAAGCGGCGGCGCCGGTTGGCGAGCGCCGTGGCCAGGGCGCCGGTCACGAGTTCAGTCATAGCGGTTTATTGCAGCGTGAGCCAGCGCAGGTAGTTGGTGTAGCGCTGGTGTAGGTATTTGAGCTTGAGCACATCGTCGAACAGGTGGCCGTACAGCTTGCGGCCCTTGGCCCATTCGGCCAGCACCCGCTCGATCTTCACCAGCCGTGCCCGCGTGGCGGCCTCGTCCACGCCTTCCAGCCCCAGCGCGAACTCGGCTTCCAACTCCGCCACCGGGTCGTCTTGGTCGAGGTTCAGTTGGTCGTACTCGGCACACGCCAGGTCGAACAGCCGCCTGAGCCAGCCCACACGGTCAATGCGAAATACGGCGTTGCCGGGCGCGTCGAAAAACGCCGCCTCCGGGTCCGGCTGGAGTTTGTCGTGCAGCACAAACGGGATGATCTGGCGCAGGTCTTCCAAGTCCACGCTGTGCTGCCCGCGAAAATAGGTCAGCGCCTTGGCGAACACCAGCACCGTCATCAGCGCCCGCACCGACAGCCCGTTCTTGGTCTGCGCGCCCAGGTCTTTGAGCCGGTCTTTGCCGCTCTCCTGCGCCGCCAGTTGGTGCAGATCGGTGCCGGCCAGTTTGGCGGTGTCTTTGGTCTTATATTCCAACTGCTCGGCCGCCAGCTCCATGAACTCAAACTGGCTGGCGAAGAATTCCAGCCGCCGCCGCAGCGGGGCCGGAAACTCGATGGCTAGAATCTCGGCATTCATCCGCCCGATTTCGGCCTCGCTGAAGATGATCTGCGCCGGCACGATCTCGGCCGGGTCGATCCCCGTTTCCACTCGCGTCAGCAGTTCGTTCAAGAAGCGCGTGTTGAAGTGCAGCGTCTTCACCACGATGTCGATGCGGTCGCGCAGCGCCTCAATCACCTGGTAGGTGCCGCCGCCCGCGTCGTCGTTGGCGGTCAGGTACCAGGCCGCCGGCGGGCACTCGTACACCTGATCCAGCAGTTCGGCGTAGTTGTCGGCCAGCACCGTCAGCAGCGCCGACTGGGTGCGCGTGGGAATGCGGTTGTACTCGTCGATCACCTTCACCCGCATACCCAGCCACTTGCGCCAGGCAATGTGGATGTCGTCCATGCTGTGCGCGCTCACCAAATCGGCCGGCAGCGGGTTGCCCAGCAGGTCGCTAATCGTCATCTGCGGCTGGCCGTGCTGCATGGCCCGCCGCACGTCGGTCAGCGAGTATCCGGCCAGCACGCCCATCAGCAGGGCGCTGGCGGTCTTGCCGCGCCCCGGTCCCCCCACCAGCACGCACCGCCGCCGCACCGCGAAGTTGAGCAGCGGCAGCAGCACAAAGCTCGAATAGCTTTGGCCCGAGGGCAGGCTTACGCGCGTCTTGCTGTCACCAAAGGTAAAGCTCTGGCTTGGCCCGGCCTGGTATTCCAGGTCGTAGTGCGGGCTGATGATGGCGTGATTGACGATCC
Organism: Anaerolineales bacterium; assembly: GCA_043754665.1. Classification (GTDB taxonomy): domain Bacteria; phylum Chloroflexota; class Anaerolineae; order Anaerolineales; family UBA6663; genus JADZEK01. Next base: position 2,059 of record JAYUUW010000304.1, read on the forward strand.
AAAAGTACGCCTGCCGCAGCTTCTCATCCAGCGCCACCGCGCCCTCGGCCGGGGCGGCCACCGCGGCCACCGGCCCGGCGGTGTACAAATCGGCCACGTCAAAGGCGCGGGCGGGCGCGGCCGGCTGCGGGTTTGTGGGCGCGGCCGACACATGTTGAAATTGACCAAAATCTGGCATGGCAAGCCGTAATCCTGGGCGGCGCGGCCGAGGCTGGCCCCGCCGCCGCTAGTGGGGCGGCGACTGCGCCCGATTATACAAGCGATATCCGCCGCGCCCGGCGCTTGTCAGTCCTGTCCTACACCAAGCTGCGCCGTTCGCCGATAGCCGGCCCCTGCCGCCCGGTTTATGCTAATAACCAGAGTGATTTTGGATCGGTACCCAATGGAGGCCAACTATGACCCACGACGAACACACTCACGAACACGATGCGCACGACGAGCATGCCCACCACGGCAGCACCCGCAGTTGGCTGACCGGCTTTGTCATCGGCAGTCTCGCCGGTCTGGCCGCCAGCCTGTTGATCGCGCCGCAGTCCGGCCGCGAGACGCGCGAACTGGTGCGCTACAAAGCCACCCAACTGCGCCAGGCCGCTGAGCAAACCGCTCAGGAAACCAAAGAGCGCGTCGAGCAGTTGAGCGACGAGGCTAAG
>JAYUUW010000305.1:0-2827 GCA_043754665.1 Anaerolineales bacterium
CCCAGTTCGCGGCGGCGCTGCTCTGCCCCAACGCCGGCCCGCCCTGCGGCCAGTGCCGCCACTGCATGCTCACCACGCGCGGCAGCCACCCCGACCTGCTGAGCGTGGAGCCGGTCAAGAAGACCCGCACCGCCCTCATCAGCGTCGACGCGGTGCGCGAGGTGATTAAGGCTCTCCAGCTTCGCCCGGTGGAGGCCCAGCGGCGCGTGGCGCGGGTGCTGAACTTTCACGCCGCCAACCGCGAGGGCATGAACGCCTTCTTGAAGACCCTGGAAGAGCCGCCCGGCCAGGCCGTGATTTTGCTGACCGCCGATCGCGCCGACGACCTGCTGCCGACGATTGTGTCGCGCTGCCAGGTGGTGGCCCTGCGCCCGCTGCCCAACGAACAGGTGCGCGAGGCGCTCATCACCCGCTGGCTGGTGCCGGCCGCCCGCGCCGACCTGCTGGCACATTTGGCGCAGGGCCGGCTGGGCTACGCGGTGCGCCTGCACGGCGACGATGACGCGCTGGCGGCCCGCACCCAGCGGCTGGACGATGTGCAGGCGCTGCTGACCGGCAGCCGTGTCATGCGCTTCAACTACGCCGAGCGGCTGGCCAAGGAAGGCAAAGACGGCACGGAGCGCATTCAGGCCGTGCTGGAACTGTGGCTGGGCTTCTGGCGCGATGTGCTGCTGGTGAGCGCCGCCAACGGCGCGAATGCCGGCGTCGGGCGCGACGGCGCGGCCGTGCGGCGCGCCAACCCCGACCGCGCCGCCGACATTGAGCGCGTGGCCCAGGCCGTCAGCCCAGCCACCGCCCGCACGGTGATGGTCAGCCTGCGGCGCACCGGCGAACTGCTCGAAAAAAACGCCAACACCCGCCTGGCGCTGGAAGTGTGCCTGCTCGATTGGCCGCGCTTGTGAGCGGGGCGGTGAAGCTGCCCTTATGAGCGCGCCGGAGGCCGCGCCGCCGCGCCCGCCGCTGCGCACGTGGCTGGAACTGGTCTGGTATCTCGCCGTCGGCTTTGGGCTGTTCCTGGTCAGCTCGCTGGCGCTGGCGCTGCTGTTCGACGAGATCAGCCTGACGGCCAGCCTGGCGATCTACGCCGCGAACTTCCTATGCTTCGCCGGCACGGCCTATTGGCTGGGCGTGCGCCGCCCCGGCCGCACCTGGGCCGACTTTGGCCTGCGCCCGTTCGACCGGCGCTGGCTGGGCGCGGCCCTGCTGGCGGCGCTGCTGGTGCTGCCGGTGCGCGGGCTGGCCGCCGTGGTGGCCGACGCACTGTTTGGCGGCGGGCAGGCGGCGCTCCAGCCGCGCCTCGACCTCATGCTGCCGCCCGGCCCGCTGGGCCTGAACCTGGCGGTGACGCTGCTGGGCGCGGGCCTGCTGGTGCCGCTGGCCGAGGAGTTGTATTTTCGCGGCCTGCTGCACGGCTGGCTGGCGGCGCGGCTGGGCCTGTGGCCGCGCGTGCTGTTCAGCTCGGCGCTGTTTGCGCTGGGCCACTTCGACAACGCGGGCGTGGTCGCCTCCAGCTTCATCTTAGGGCTGGTATGCGCGCTGGCCCTGGAACGCAGCCGCTCGCTGTGGCTGCCGGTGATCTTGCACGTGGTCAATAACAGCTTGGCCCTCATCTTCCTGTACGTGGCGGCGGCCCTGCAAGCCGCTCTGCCTTATTCCTAAAGGAGACCGACCATGACCAACGCCTATACCAATGCCTCCGGCCAGCGCCTCGACCTGCCGGATCCGAACGTCACCGCGCAGGGCAAAGGCCTGACCGGCATGGAGTACAAGATCATCGGCAGCACGCTGCAAGCGGTGATCTTAGAGCTGGACCCCGGCGAGACCGTGTTCTCCGAAAGCGGCGGCATGGCCTGGATGACCAACAACATCACCATGCACACCAGCGGGCGCGGCGGCGGGCTGGGCGGCGTGCTCAAGCGCGCCGTCAGCGGCGAGAGCCTGTTCCTGGTGGAATACACCAGCACCGGCAGCAAGGGCATGGTGGCCTTCGCGTCCGACTTCCCCGGCAAGATCGTGGCGCTCAACCTGGGCCAGGGCCAGCAAATGATCGCGCAGAAGCAGGCCTTCCTGGTGGCCGAGAAGTCGGTCAACCTCGACATTCACTTCCGGCGGCGGCTGGGCGCGGGCCTGTTCGGCGGCGAGGGCTTCGTGCTGCAAAAGCTCACCGGCCCCGGCGTGGCCTTCGTGTGCCTCGACGGCGAGATCATGGAGTACACGCTGGCGCAGGGCGAGATAATGAAGGTCGATACCGGCCACGTGGCGATGTACGAGCCGACCGTGAGCTTCGATATTGAGATGGTCAAGGGCTTTACCAACATCCTGTTCGGCGGCGAGGGCCTGTTCCTGGCCACGCTCACCGGGCCGGGCCGCGTATGGCTCCAGACCATGCCGACGCAGAATTTGGCGAAGGCCATCATGCCGTTCCTGCCCAAGGCCAGCAGCTAAGCCGGGCGATAGTCCGCAACAAAAAACGGGCCGGTCAGCAACGCTGATCGGCCCGTTTGCGATAATGAACACCCGGCGCTTGCTACCAATCGAGCGTCATCCCTACACCTGAAACCCGCTCTATTTGCCGCCTGCCCCCGCCGGCCACTCCGCCCGCAGCAGTCCGTACTCGCGGTCATCCAAGAATTCGCCGCGCCGGTAGTCGTGCTGGCGCAGGATGCCCTCCAACCTAAAGTCGTTCTTCTCCAGCACGCGCCAGCTCGCTGGCGTTACTGGTCTAAACCCAACGGTTACAAGTTAAGGGATGGCGGATCAGTCAAGTTGGAAGTCAGTTTTTTGGGCGGCTTGCGTTTCCGTTTGATGAGCCCCAGGGTTTGGGCAT
>JAYUUW010000306.1:0-1748 GCA_043754665.1 Anaerolineales bacterium
GGCGGTGAAGGCCTTTATGACCACCCGCGTGGGCGATATGTTCATGCTGCTGGGCATCGCCTACCTGTATTCGCAGGCCGGCACGCTCAACTTCCGCGAGATTTTGTTTGACGGCGCGGTGCTGGAGCATCTGGCCACGACGCCCAGCATCATCGTCGGGCTAATGGTCTCGCACGTGGTCGGGCTGCTGCTGTTCGCCGGCACGGTCGGCAAGAGCGCGCAGTTCCCCTTGCATGTGTGGCTGCCCGACGCCATGGAAGGCCCGACCCCGGTCAGCGCCATGATCCACGCCGCCACGATGGTGTCGGCCGGCGTCTACGCCATGATCCGCATGTTCCCGCTGCTGTCGGCGGGCTGGCACCACGGCGAGGCGCTCACGCCGCCGATGCTGGCGATGGCCGTTATTGGCACGTTTACGGCGCTGTTCGCGGCCACCATTGCCGTGGCGCAGAGCGATGTGAAGAAGGTGCTGGCCTACTCGACCATCTCGCAGCTTGGCTTCATGATCGCCGCGCTGGGGGTGGGGGCCTACGTGCCCGCCGCCTTCCATCTGGTGACACACGCCTTCTTCAAGGCGCTGCTGTTCTTGGGCTCCGGCTCGGTCATTCACGGCGTGGAGCACGGCCACCACCACGCCGAGCATCAAGCGCACGCCAGCGCCGCGCACGTGGCCGGCGCGCACGGGGAGCACGCCGCGCATAGCGCGCCGGTGTTTGACCCGCAAAATATGTTCAACATGGGCGGCCTGGCTAAGCGCATGCCCATCACCTATTGGACTTTTGTGATCGGCGGGCTGGCGCTGTCGGGCTTCCCGTTCATCACCGCCGGGTTCTGGTCGAAAGACGCCATTTTGACCGGCGCGCTCGAGAACGGCCAGCCGCTGGTGTTCTGGGGTTTGGTCATTGCCGCCTTCATGACCGCCTTTTACACCATGCGCCAGATCGTGCTCACCTTCCACGGTGCGCCGCGCACCGCCGCCGCCGAGCACGCCACCGAAAAAGACTCGATCTTCGTGCCGATGCTCATCGCGCTGGTGGTGCTGGCCTTCTTCGCCGTCACCGCCGGGTGGGTGGGCATTCCGGAGAGCTTCCCAGTGCTGGGCGGGTTATTACCCAACTGGTTCCATGAATACTTGGGCGGCACGCTGCTGGAGCACCCGCCGGCCGAGCCGTTCTTCCCGCTGGCGCTGGGCATGTCGCTGGTGGTGGCGCTGGGCGGCCTGCTGCTCGGCTGGCTGGTGTACCGCAACTACCGCAAGGGCGCGGTCGACCCCATGCAGCAAGCGCTGGGGCCGATGTTCGGCGTGCTGCGCGACAAGTACAAAGTGGACGAGCTGTACGAGCAGGTGTTCGTGCGCCCGGCCTACTGGCTTTCGGAGACCTTCGCGTCGGTGTGGGTCGATAAGGGCGTCATTGACGGCACGCTGCACCTGATTGGGCGCGCCTCGGTGAGCCTGGGCCTGTTCTTCCGCGAGAAGTTCGACACGCCGGTCATCAACGGCTCGGGTGACTGGGTGGGCAACAGCGTCAACCGCTTCGGCAAGGCCTTCCGCATCATCCAAACCGGCAAGGTCCAGCAATACCTGCTCATCGCCATGGCGATTGTGGTGGTGCTGGGCGCCGTGCTGCTCCTGCCGGGCTTAGGGCGATAATCATGGATGCTCTTTTTCAGAACAATCTGCTCAGCCTGATCTTGTTCGCCCCACTGGCGGCGGCGCTGGTCGTGCTGATCATCCCCAAAGACCAGGT
>JAYUUW010000307.1:0-4356 GCA_043754665.1 Anaerolineales bacterium
CTGCGCTACGGCGGGGCGGTCTATTTGCTCTACCTGGCCTACAGCCTGCTGCGCGCCAACTACACGTTTGCCGAGCAGACCACGCCGCCGCTGGGCTTCTTCCATGGGCTGCTGCTCAACCTCTCGAACCCCAAGCTGGTGGTGTACGCGCTGAGCGTGTTCGCGACGTTTCTCGCGCCGCTAGCCGGCAGCGCGGTGGGGCTGGTGGGGGCGGCGCTGGCGCTGGCGGCCGTGGCGGCAGCGGCCACGACCACCTGGGCGCTGTTCGGCGCAGGGCTGAAGGCCGGGCTGCGCCACCCGCGCCTGGCACGCTGGGTGAACGTGGCGCTGGCGCTGTTCCTCGTGTACGCGGCGGTAGAGTTGACCGGGCTGACCCTGGCGGCATTGGGCTAACAGCAGCGGGCGCCCCTCTTTTTCTCTTTCTCTTTCTTTTTTCTCTCAGCCTTCCGGCGTGGCCGTGGGCTCGGGCGCTTCGGGCGTCGGCGTGGCAGTGCCGGCCGGCACATAGGGGATGAGTTGGCCGTCCACGAGTTGCGCCACATCGGCGGCGGCGCGCGGCTGGAGGCGGAAGTTCGGGGCGGTGGCGCCGCTGCTCGTCGCCTCGACCACCGCGCCAATGATGCGCCAGGTTTGGCCCACCTGCGCGGGCGGGCGCGGCAAGCCGGTGGCCGCCGCGAAGAACACGCGGGCCGGGCCGCTGCCGTCATCCAGCCACAGCGCGCCGGCCTCCACCCGCGTCACCTGCCCGGTGACGGCTACCAGCCGGCCTTCAGTGCCTTCGCCAATCTGCCCCGTGGCCACCTCAACGGGCGGCACGGGGGCCAGGTCGCCGGCCGGACCGGCGTGCACATGCCAACCGTTGCGCACATACAACTGCAACTCGCCGCTGCGGTGGCGCAGATAGCCGAGCACCTCGACCACCTGGCCCAGCGCCAGCGGCGGCCAGTCGTTGCGGCCCAAGTAGACGGTCACGCCGCCGGTCGCGTCTTGCAGATGAATGGTGCGCGGGCTGAAGGTGTGGGGCCGCACGCTCACCCGCGCGGCCACGGTGATCCACGCGCCGTCCGGCCACTGGCGGAACTCGCCAATGCCGGCCGTCACCTGTTCGGGCAGCGCCGCCGCCTGGTTGGGCAGGCCGGGCGAGGGCAGGCCGCGCGCGTTCCAGCCGCCGCCATCGGGCACCCGCGCCAGGCTGTACCCCGCCGCCGGGGCCGGGGCATAACTGACGGCGTCGGCCACGCTGTCGTCGGGGCGCAGCAGGCGGGCCGTGTCGCCGTCGTCGTTCAGCGCCACGCCGGTCACGGCCTGGTTGAAGACCAGGAACCCGCCCGGCCCAAGCACCGTGCCGCCCGGCAGTGTGTAGGGGCTGGTGCCGCCCGGAATGTCATCGAGCCGCCAGCCGCTCAGGTCGAGCGCCGCGCCGGTGGGGTTATACAGCTCGATGTACTCCGCGCCGCGCGGCTGGATTTCGTTGAGCAGCACGCCCTCGGCGTAGGGCCCGGCGCTGGTGGGGGTGGCGGCGACCGGAGTACCGGTCGTGGGTGTGGCCGTGGAGGTGGCGGTCGGCAGGGTGCCGGTGGGCGTGGCCGTGGGCGTGTCGGTTGCGCCGGGCGGGGGGCTGGCGTTGACGTTATCCGTGCCGACCGTGGCCGCCTGCTGCGCGAAGTCGTCCGCGTCGATGTTGCTGTCCTGGCCGTTGGGGATGCGCGCAGTCGCTTCATCGTGCGGGCCGGTGGCATCGCCGCCCGGCGCGCCGCCGCTGCCGAGCTGCACCTGATCGATCACCTGCCCGCCGCCGTCCTTGAGCACCAGCAAGATGGTGTTGCTCAGGCTGCCGCTGCTTGGGTCGCCCAGCACCAGGTAGGCGCCGGCGGCAGTGTTCTGCGGATTGCCCGCCCCGCCGTAGCGCGCCACGGCAAACGCGCCGCCCGCGCCCAGCCCGCCGCTGGTGGGGCTGCTGTCTTGCAGCTCAATGGTCCAGCCGCTCAGGTCTAGCCCCGCCACTTTGATATACAACTCCACGAACTCATCGGCCTCAGTCACCGGGCCGCCGCCGGGCGCGCCGTCGAAGCCGCTGCTGCTCCAGTCGCGCTGCGGGTCGGTGACGACTTCATTGATGACGACGCTGCCAGGGACGGCGGCCACGCCGTTGCTGCGCCGCGCACCGGCGGCATCCGCCGTGGGTGGGGCCAGCACCGCGCCCGCGCCGTAGCCGGTAAGCGACGCCAGGGGCAAGCGGGTGGGTTGGGGGGTGCCTTCAATGGGCGCGGCGTAGGCGGTGGGGCGCAGAGCGGCCAGGCCGAGACACAGCCCCAGCGCCAGCAGGAGCGACAGCCAGGCCGAGGCGCGCGCAGATGAGCGAGAGATGGGCATAAGAGCCTCGTTATGTTCACCACGTAATTGCTTCCTTTATTTGCAAAGGAAGCAATTACGTGGTACAATCTCCCCAGTTGGAGAGAGGCACACCGCCATGCGGCCGAGCTATCAAGACGCCATTCAAACCTTCCAAGAAAATAACGGCATCTTGCGCAGTAGTCAAGCGCACAGACAGGGCGTGGACCGCAAGACACTGGCTGAGATGCTGGCGGCGGGGCTGCTGGTACACGAGACCCGCGGCGTATACCGCCTGGCCGAGCTGCCGGCGCTCACCAACCCCGATTTGACCACAGTGGCCATCCGCGCGCCACAGGCCGTGGTCTGCCTGATCTCGGCTTTGGCCTTTCACAACCTGACGACCCAAATACCGAGCCGAGTCTATTTAGCACTATTACGAGGCTACAAAAAGGTCCTGATCGACTACCCGCCGACAGACTATGTTTGGCTGAGCGAGCCGGCCTACTCGGCTGGCATTGAGGTGCACCAAATTGACGGCGTGCCGGTCAAAATCTACTGCGCTGAAAAGACGGTGGCCGACTGCTTTAAGTTTCGGAACAAGATCGGCACCGATATCGCTGTTGAAGCACTGAAAGACTATCTGCGCCGGCCACACTTCGAAATAGAGAAGCTCATCCGGTATGCGCGCGACAATCACGTCTATCAATTGATGCGCCCATATATTCAAGGCCTAATCGCCTTGCTATTTGAAATTCGCTAGCCACAGGCTGGCTTAGATGAGCGCAGCTCTCAGCCGCGAACCTTAACGATTCACCGCCCCTTTTGGGCGGGGAGAGTGTGGTATCATCATAGGCAGGACAGAACTGGACTGCGTGGTGCTGGCCGCCAACCAACAGTTGTTAGGCGGCCTTGTTGTTACCCTCATGCCGAAAGGAGCGCCCACATGGATGTTAAGTTATACGTCGGCAACCTCAGCTACGATACCAGCGCAGATGATCTGCGCACGCTGTTTGCCCAGGCCGGCAGTGTGAGCACCATTGATTTGATTAAAGACCGCGACACCGGCCAATCGAAGGGATTTGCGTTCGTCACCTTCAGCGGCCAGGCCGACGCGCAAAAAGCGATTACCATGTTCGATAACTTCGCGCTGCATGAGCGCGAGATGAAGGTCAGTGTGGCTAAGCCGCGTGAAGAGCGAGGGGCCGCCCCCGCCCGCGGCGGCGCCTTTGGGGCCGGCTTTGCCGGTAACCGGGGCGGACATAAGCGGCGCGGCGGGAACCGATAACCATGGCTACTCTCAGCACTGCTAGCGAAGCGCGCGCCTTTCAAGTCAACGACCCGGTGGTCTACGCCGCCTGCGGCATTGGCCGCATTGCCGCCTTGGTGACCAAGCGTTTTCAAGACGCGCAGGACCGCCTGTATTACGAAGTGGTGATCGACCGCAGCACCATCTGGGTGTCGGTCGACTCCGGCCCGACCAGCGGGCTGCGCATGCTCACGCTCAAGACCGATCTGGCCCAGTACCGCGAGATCCTGCGCGCCCGCCCGGGCAAGCTGATCCCCGATGCGCGCCAGCGCCGCACCGAAGTGGCCGGCCGGCTGAAGAGCGGCTCGTTCCAGTCAATCTGCGAAGTGGTGCGCGACCTGACCGCCCTAAGCTGGGTGAAGGCCCTGAACGAGGCCGACTCGATCGCGCTGCGCCGCACGCGCGACGGGCTGTGCCAAGAGTGGGCCGCCGCTGAGGGCATTCCGCTGCCGCAGGCGGTGGAAGAAGTGTCCGCCCTGCTGCTGGAAAACCGCGCCGCCCACGCGGCCTAACGTTTTTCTTTGCAATTGCGACCGGCCCGCCGTCACACATGTGTGTGGCGGCGGGCCGGGTTTGATTCCAGCTAGTTGGGCGAGCCGCCGGTCGGGCCGGGCTGGCCGTTCACCTGGCCGCGCAGCAGCATGCCCAGCAGGGCCTCGGTTAGGCCGGCGCCGCCGCCCGCGCCGGTGACGGCCACATCGGGCACCACGCGCACG
>JAYUUW010000308.1:0-1787 GCA_043754665.1 Anaerolineales bacterium
ACGATGGCAATGACCAGGGCGTAGGTGGTCGGCAGGGTCAGGCCGTGGCGCAAGACTTCGCGCCAGGGGCGGCGGCCGGCCGAGGCCACCGCCACGCCCACGGTGTAGACGGCCAGGCTGCTGAAGGCAAAGAAGACCGCCGCCGGGGCCACCACCGTCTCGCCAAAGGCAAAGCGGGTGACGGCCAGCCCAAAGTTGCCGGCGTTGCCAAAGGCCGCCACCACCGCCAGCGCCGCAATAGTGCTGGTTTCAAGCCGTGCGGCGCGCCCAATGGCGAAGGCCGCCAATATCACGATGAGGATAGTGCCCCAGGCCACCAGCGCAATCTGCCCGATTTCAGCGCCGGCCAACTGTGATTGAGTGAGCGAGATAAAGACCAGGCACGGGCTGAAGATGTAAAACGTCAGCCGGGAGATACTGCGCACATCGGGCCGCAAGCGCCGCCCCAGCACGTAGCCGGTGCCGGCGGCCAGCAGCGTCGGCACGATGTTGTTGTAAAAGATGCTCCAATACAGGGCGAGCGTTCCGGCCACCGGCGCCCGCGCTATTCGTCGTCGTCGGCGTCGAGGCCAGCGTCGGGATCATCCTCGTCGTCGCCTTCGCCGTCGGTCTCCACGTCGTCCTCGTCGTCATCCCCGTCGACATCCATCAGGCCGAACAGGCCGTCGAGTGAGTCCAGGTCGGCGTCGCTGCCGTCGGCGGCCCGGTCGAACATGGAGAAGGCGCGCACCTCATCGGTGAAGCCTAGGTTCTCAATCGCTTCTTCGATGAAGTCGCGCTCGTCTTCGTCGGTGGTCTTCTTTAGCAGGCGCGACAGCGTGTCGCGGGCGAAGTCGCCGCCGATTTGGCCCAGGCTCCAAATGGCGGCCTCTTTCACTTGGGTGTCGGGGTCGCGGATGAGCTGGGACAGTTCCTTCCCGGCCTCGTTCAGTTCCAACTCGCCGGCGGCGCGGGCGGCCTCAAAGCGCATTTCCGGCTCAATGCTCTGCAGTTCGGCCAAGATTTGCGGCGCCCATTGCTGCTCAGTGGTGCGGCCCATGGCGAAGACGGCGCTGATGCGCAGCAGCGGTTCGGGCGACACATAGGCCGCCTTGATAAGCGGTGTGATCTCGGGCCGCACGGCATAGGCCACCGCTTCCAGCGCGCGGCGCTGCACCTCCAGCGGTTCCGGCCCGCCAATGACGCCCAGCAGGGCATCTTCCACGCGGCGGGCCTGGCCCTCCGGCAGTTCTTCGACCTCGCCCAGGTAGACAAACCGGCCGAGCGCGCTGGCGGCGGCGGCGCGCACGTGGATGTCGGGGTCAGTGTGCAGGAAGTCGATCAGCGGGGCAATGAGGGTGGGGTCTTCCGACTCCCACAGCGCGCGGATGGCGGTGGCGCGCACCTCCGGGTCTTCGTCGTCGAGGCCCAGGCGAAAGACCGCCTCGAAGGTGACCTCGAAGTTGGCCTCGCCGATCTCGTTCAGGTCGGCCAGGATGCTCTGGCGGCGCTCGGTGGGCAGTTCGGCCCAGGTGCGCTCCAGGGCGGCCAGGTCGGCCCCGGACAAATCGGAGAGGTGATACAGGTTGCTCATAGCGACGGGCTGTTCCAGGTCGCGCAGGCGTTCGAGCACCAAGCTGAATTCAGGCGTTGTGGGCATGGCGTTACCGAGGAATGATGGGATTGAAGATATCTTGGTAGGTGATGAAGACCATCAGCACCAACAGCATGACCATGCCGACCAGGTGCACCATGCCCTCGCGGGCGGGGTCGATGCGGCGGCCACGGATGGCCTCGAGCAGCACGAA
>JAYUUW010000309.1:0-8109 GCA_043754665.1 Anaerolineales bacterium
CCAAAACCTGGTGGTCAACTCGCTCCGCATGCGCCCCGACCGGATTGTGGTCGGGGAAATCCGCGATGAGGCCGCGCTCGACATGCTCCAGGCCATGAATACGGGCCACGACGGCTCGATGACCACCTGCCACAGCAACAGCGCGCGCGACACCCTCTCGCGCTTGGAAACGATGACGCTGATGGCCGGCATGGATCTCCCAGTGCGCGCCATCCGCGAGCAAATCTCGTCGGCCATCCACATCATCTGCCACCTCGACCGCATGCGCGACGGTTCGCGCCGGGTGGTGCAGGTGGCCGAGGTGCAGGGCATGGAAGGCGATATCATTACTATGACCGATCTGTTTGTGTTTGAGCAGACCGGGTTTGAAAAGGGCCGGATTGTCGGGCGGCTGCGCCCGACCGGGCTGCGGCCGAAGTACATGGACCGCATCGAAGACGCCGGCATTCACCTGCCGCCGTCGGTGTTCGGCATTGGCGAGCGGGCGCGTTATTAACGCGGCCGGCCGCCGCCTGGCCGCCAGCGGGCGCCGGAGGTAGGCAATGACTCCCATTTCGTGGATGATCGTGATCGGCATCGTTCTGATGAACTTGCTGGTCGTCGGCGTGTTTGTGGGCCTGGAGCGCCGCCGCACGGTGGTGGAAGAGCGCCTGGGCCAAATCACGCAATCGGGGCAAATCGTCATTGCGCCGGTCGAGACGACTACCGGCGGGCGCGGGCCGAGCGAGTTGTCCTTGGTGTTCAACCGGCTGCTCATGGGCCGGGGCTTCGCCGACAACATTCAGCGCGACCTGGCACGGGCCGATGTCAAGCTCAATGTGGCCGAGTACCTGGCACTGCACGTGCTGCTGGCGGCCGGGTTCTTTGCCCTGGCCTGGTTCTTGACCGGGCAATCCATCGTGCCGGGGATTTTGGCCGGCGCGGCCAGCCTGCTCTTTCCGCGCTTCTACATTGGCTATCGCAAGTCGAAGCGCCTGCGCGATTTTGACAACCAACTGGGCGACATGCTCAACCTGGTGGTCAACGGCCTGCGCGCCGGCTACAGCGCCATGCAGGCGCTCGAGTCGGTGGGGCGTGAGCTGCCGCCGCCCATCTCGACCGAATTTCACCGGGTGGTGCAGGAGATTCAACTGGGCATTCCGCAAGAGGCGGGCCTGGCCCACCTGACCGCGCGCGTGCCCAGCGCCGACCTCGACTTCGTGGTGACGGCCATCAACGTGCAGCGCGAGGTCGGCGGTAACCTGGCCGAAATCCTCGACACCATCAGCCACACCATTCGCGAGCGCGTCCGTATCAAGGGCGAAATTTCCACGCTGACCGCGCAGGGCCAAATCACCGCCTGGGTGATTTCGCTGCTGCCGATCGGCCTGGCGCTCTTCCTGTGGATCATCAACCCGAGCTACATGAACACCATGTTCGGCCCGCCGATTGTCTTCGGGCTGCCGGTGTGCGGCATCGTCATGCTCGGCACGGCGCTGATCTTCATCGCTTCCGGTTTTGCGATCGTGCAGAAGATCGTGGACATCGAAGTCTAGCAGGAGGTCGGCATGGTCCCCATCCTCATTGGCGCTGGTGTCGTGGTCGTCATTGCCATCATCTTGATCGTGGTCGGCTTGCGGTCGCCCAGCGAGACCGACCCGCTGCAAACCCGTCTGGCCGACTTCTCGACCCGTGAGAAGCCGCTGACGCTCGAAGAAATCGAGCTTAGCCAACCCTTCAGCGAGCGCGTCATATTGCCGTTCGCGCGCCGGCTGGGGGCCTTTGCCGCGCGCTTTACGCCGCAAGCCTCGCTCGAGTCGGTGCAGCACCAGCTCGATCTGGCCGGCAACCCGCGCGGTATGGACCCGACGTTGTTTTGGGCCATCCGCATCATCGCCACGCTCGGCCTGGGTGGGTTCATCCTGCTGGTTACCTTCCTCGCCCCGCGCGACTCGGTGCTGTCGATCCGCACCGGCACGTTCAAGGCGCTGGCCTTCGCCGGCGGCGGCGCGCTGCTCGGGTTTATTTTGCCGGTCATGATGCTGCGCAGCCGCATCAGCCGCCGGCAAAACCTCATCCTCAAGGCCATGCCCGATGCGCTTGACCTGCTGACGGTCTGCGTGGAAGCCGGCTTAGGCTTCGACCAGGCCATGTCGAAGGTGGCGGAGAAGTGGGAGAACGACCTATCGCTGGCGTTTGAGCGCGTGATCCAAGAAGTGCGGCTGGGCAAGCTGCGGCGCGATGCGCTGCGCGACATGGCCGAGCGTATGGAAATCTCCGACATGACCAGTTTTGTGGCGGCCATTATCCAGGCCGACCAACTGGGCGTGAGCATGGGCAAGGTGCTGCGCATCCAGTCGGACCAAATGCGCATTAAGCGCCGCCAGCGGGCCGAGAAGAAGGCCCACGAGGCGCCGGTGAAGATGCTCATCCCGATGGTCTTTCTGATCTTTCCGTCGATTTACGTGGTGCTGCTCGGGCCGGCCGCGTTGATCCTCATTAACTCACCCGCCATTAAGGCCGTGTTCGGCGGGGGCTGAGGTAGAATAGGGATGGGTGGTGGGCGCGCCGCACGGTGCGCCCCGCTGCCGCCCGCAACCCAACCCACCCCGGCGCGCCAGTACGGGCGCCGGCCCACCAAGTGAGGTCCGGTATGGCGGTTGGTGCGCCAACCCGGCCAGTTGCCGTCCGGCGCCCGTGGCGTTTCCGGGCGCGGCAGTTAGCTTGGGCCGGGGTCGACATCGTTTTTCCTCCACACTGCGCCGGCTGTCAACGGCCGGGCGCGCGGCTTTGTAACGCTTGCCACGCCGACATTCACGACCTCGCTGACCCGCTGTGCGGCCACTGTGGCTATCCCTTGCCGCGCGCCGGCGCTTGCCCGGTGTGCGGGGCAGGCACTGCCCTTGCGGGGCGGCGGTCGGTGGCGCCCCTGGCCGGCCTGCGCTCGGCCGCGTTCTTTCAAGGGCCGCTGCAGCAGGCGCTGCATCGCTTCAAGTATCAGCGTGACCTCAGCCTGGCCGATATCCTGGGTGAACGGCTGGCCGCCTCGCGCGTGCTGGCCGGTGTGCCCGACGGCCTGGTGGTCCCGGTGCCGCTCTCGGAGGCGCGGCAGCAAGAACGCGGCTATAACCAGGCCGCGCTGCTGGCCCGGGCGTTTGCGGAATTGCGCGGCCTGCCCTACGCGGCGCGGGTGGTGCGGCGGGTGCGCCACACACCTTCACAGGTGCGGCTGAACGCCGCGCAGCGCCGCGCGAATGTGCAGGGCGCCTTTCGGGCCGAGGGCCGCGCATTGGCCGGCCGCACGATTGTGTTAGTCGATGACGTGTGCACCACCGGCGCCACCCTGGCCGCGTGTGCCACAGCGCTCCTGGCCGGTGGAGCGCACCTGGTGTGGGGGCTGACCCTGGCGCGCGCGCCGTACTCGGGCGCACTGTGGGGGCGTGAGAGCGCGCGTAATAGCGGGGCGGAATAGCCCTAAGCCGCCCGACCAGGCGTAATACCGGAAGCGCCCGGCGACAGGTGACCGAGCGCCGGGCCTACGCAAGTGGAGGCAGCCATGACGGTCGCAGTTGAAATTTTTGCCCGTGACACGAACGTTTCGAACAGCCTGCGTGAGTATATTGAGAAGAAGGTCAGCCGGTTGGATCGCTACTTGCCGAGCCTGACCGCCGCCCGGGTCGATGTGGCGGAGGCCAAAAACGCCCGCTCGGCGACGGATCGGCAGGTGGCGCAGTTGACGGTGCGCATGCGCGGCGTGGTGCTGCGCGCCGAGGAAACCAGCGACGACATGTTTGCGGCCGTGGACGCCGTGCTCGACAAAATGCAGCGGCAGATTAAGCGCTACAAGGGCAAGCGCTGGCTCAACCGCAGCAATGGCAATGGGGCCGAGGCCCAAGCGGAGGCCGTGCTCGAAGCCGAGGAAGAGGCCGAAATGGAAGCCGGCGACGAGCCCGAGCCGGCCGGGATCATTGCGCGGCGCAAGCGCTTTACCGTCGCGCCGATGAACGAGGAAGAAGCCCTGGAGCAAATGCAGCTGCTGGGCCACACCAGCTTCTTTGTGTTTTACAATGCGGACATCAACCGCATCAACGTGCTCTACCGGCGCAACGACGGCAGCTTTGGCTTGATCGAGCCGGAAATCGGCTGACGCGCTGAACGCCAGTTAGGCTAACAGGAGAACCAATGTGGGGAACGCGCCCTGCGGCCGTTCCCCACATTGCTGCTTATGACGAACGCGGTGGTGGTGTTCATTCTGCTCGGGCCGGAGGGCGCGTCGCCGGCGGAGCGCTGGGTGGCTGGCGCGCGCCACGCGGCCGCGCTGGATGCCGCCCACCTGGCGTTGGCGGCGCAGCCCGTGCCCGGCGGGCCGGTGGTGCTGGCGACCTCCGAAGCGGACTTGGCCGCCGCCCACCCGCACTGGCCGGTGACCTGGGATGTGGACGCGCCCGGCCAGCCCTTTCAGTTTGGGGCGCGGCTGGCCGGGCTGATGGCGCGCTACCCCAGCCGGGTGCACGTCTACCTGGGGGCGGGCAGCGTGCCACTGCTGCCGGCGGCGGCTCTGGCCGAGGCCATAGCCACGGTGGCGGCGGCGGCCGAGCCGCGCGCCGTGGTGAACAACCTGCACTCCACCGATTGGATGGTGTGTAACTGCGCGGCGGCGGTGCTGGCCCGGCCGCAGCGGCTGCCGAGCGACAACGCGCTGGGCTGGGTGCTGAAGACCGAGGCCGGGGTGCAGGTGACAGCCCTGCCGCCTAGCGCCGGCACCCGCCTCGACATTGACACGCCCGCCGATGTGCTGCTGCTGGCCCTGCATGGCGGCGCCGGCCCGGCGCTAGCGGCCTATTTGCAAGCCCATCCGCCGGACACCAGCCGGTGGCGGCGGGCCGGGCAGCGGCTGTTCACGCCGGGCGGGCAGGTGACTCTAATAGGGCGGGTGGCGTCGGGCGTGTGGGCGCATGTGGAGGCCAACACGCAGGCCTGGCTGCGGGTATTCTCCGAAGAGCGCGGCATGGCGGCCAGTGGGCGGCTGGCGGCGGGTCAGGTAAAATCGCTGGTGGGCGCGCACTTGCTGCGGCTGGGGCCAACGGCCTTCTTCGACGAACTGAGCCAACTCACCGAAGCCGCGTTCTTCGACACGCGGGTGGTGCTGGCGCACGCCGGGGCCTGGCCCGCCAGCGCCGACCGCTACGCCTCTGACCTGGGCTTGGTCGACGACATTTCCGACCCGTTCTTGCGGGCGTTGACCGCCGCCGCGCTGGCCGCGCCGCTGCCGGTGGTGCTGGGCGGGCATGGCGTGGTGGCCGGCGACCTGTACGGCCTGGTGGAAGCGGCGCACGCCGGCCGCCTGGATGCGCAACCTTAGCCGACCGAGAGCAGACGATGCCAACGATTTTGTTTGTGTGTACGGCCAATATTTGCCGGTCGCCGGTGGCCGAGGCGCTGTTTGCCGATTGGGTGCGGCGGCAGGGGCTGCCCGGGTCTGAACAGCCCGGCGGCTGGCGCGTGCTGTCGGCCGGCACGTGGGCCGACCCGGGCGCACCGGCCTCAACCTACTCGCGCGAGGTGCTGGCCGAGCAGGGCCTCGACCTGGCCGCGCACCGCGCCCAGCGGGTGGAAGGCGCGCTGCTGGCCCAGGCCGATCTGGTGCTGTGCATGACGCGCTCGCACGCCGAGGCGCTGCGGGCCGAGTTCCCACAATACGCCGGCCGCCTCGCGCTGATGAGCAGCATCGGCGGCTCTAGCTACGATGTCGTGGACCCGTATGGCGGGCCGCGCCGGGGGTATGAGGAGATGGTGAAGGAGTTGCGTGACCTAGTGGAGCGGGGCGGGGCGCGGGTGGTGGCCCGCGTCAGCCCGCCCGCTAGCTAATTACAGTCAGCCGGCACTACCAACCGTCGATGTACTTAGCCCAATCGGCGTTGTCGCCCAGGTGGCGGCCGAACAGGTAGGCGGCGGTGGCGGCCGGCTCGGCTGGGTTGCGGCGCAGGTGCATGTTGGCTTCGCTGGCGCTGCGCCCGCCCTTGTGGCGGTTGCACTGCTGGCAGGCGGCGACGAGGTTGACCCAGCTATGGCCGCCGCCGCGATGGCGCGGCTCCACATGGTCGATGGTGAGGTGCGTGGCTTGCCGCCCGCAGTATTGGCAGGTGTAGTTGTCGCGCCGAAAGATCTCGCGCTTGGTGAGCTTGACGCGCGGCCGGGGACGCCGCACCATGCTCTCCAGGCGGATGACAGACGGGCGAGGATAATTTTGCCGCGCAGTGTGGACCAACCCGCGGCCGTTAGCCACCATCTCAGCCTTACCGGTCAAGATCAGGCCCAGGGCGCGGCGGGTGTCGCAGACATTGAGCGGCTCAAAATTCGCGTTTAGCACTAATACCGGTTCATTCATGCGGTATTCACTCAATGCGGGGAATTTTAGCACTGATTGGGGGAAAAGTGAAAAGAGGATGATTAATAGTGGTTGGAGGAGGGGAAGGGGGGACGGAAGGGTATGAGGGGCCTGAAGGGTATGAAGGGGGGACTCGGGGGACTCGGGGGCGGGTAGGGGCAACGGAGGCGGCAGTGGTGGGGCGGCACATGGCGAGCCGCTTTTTTGTTTAAGGCGGCGGGCGAGTTTGCCGTGAGCCGCGCTAGAACTGTTTTTGTAGGGGCGTTTTAATAAACGCCCCAGCGCGCGCAATTAATAAAACGCCATCCAAAAACCTGCAACTCGCTCTAGGAAGAGGCACGTTGGCGCCGGGCGAGTTCGCGGTACTTCTGTAACTCGAAGTACGCCATGAGCAGGCTGAGGCGCAGGCCGTGCCAGCCGGCCCGCCAGCCGCGCAGCGTGATGTAGCGCCAATAGAACTGGCGCAGCGGCTGCAGCACAAAGTTGTGCGGGCGGGCGCGCCGGCCCTCGGCGTAGAGCTGCCCGGCGTCGTAGCGGGCGTAGTCGCGCTGCTTGGCGATGAACTCCAGCACGGTCTCATAGTTGAGGTGCGTCAGCGGCGCACGCAGGTGGCCGGGGGGCAGGGGGCTGTCGATAATTGCCAGCTCGTGCACCGGGCGGGCCAGGTCGTACTGGGCCAGCGCCCGCCGCAGAAGCCGCAGTTGATAGTCCGGGTACCAGCCGGCGTGCAGGGTCAGCTTGCCGAACAGGTAGTTGTGGCGGGGCAGCCACCAGGCCGGCGTCGGCGCGTTCAGTACGCTCTGAATCTCGGCCGCCAGCGCGGGCGGCACACGCTCGTCGGCGTCCACGAACAGCACCCACTCACTCGTCACGGCGGCCAGCGCGGCGTTGCGCTGCCCGGCGTAGTTGTCGAACACCCGCTGGATGACCGTGGCCCCCGCCGCCTCGGCCAGCGCCACGGTGCCGTCGGTGCTGAACGAGTCGCACACCACCACGGCCGGGGCCCAGGCCAGCGAGGCCAGGCAGGCGGGCAGGTGCCGCTCTTCATTGCGGGTGAGCACCACGGCGGTCAGCAGCATGGGGGCGGGGCTTAGGCGCGCGGCCGGCTAGGCGCGCGGGCGGCGCCCCCACACCTGGATGATGTCGGTCAGGGCCAGGTTGAGTTCGGCGCGCTCGTCGGCGGGCAGGCGGCCGCGCTGGCTGGCGCGGTAGTTGGCGCGGATGCGGCGGCGCATGGCGGTCTGCACCAGCGCGGCCAGCACGGCGTTGAGGGCCGGGCTGTGGTAACGGTGGTACAGGCGGCGGCGGCTGGTCCACAGCGTGCGCAGCGCGTCGAACTTGATTTGAGCGGTGCTCTGGCCGCCGTAGTGCAGCACCTCGGCAGCGGGCACAAGCCAGCGCTCCCAGCCGCTGCGCGCCAGCCGCCATTGCCAGTCGATCTCCTCACAGTACATGTGGAAGGTCTCGTCGAACAGCCCGACTTGCACGGCGGCCTCGGCCCGCACGGCGAAGGCCGCGCCCAGCGTGTGGTCCACCTGAAAGGGCTGGCCGCCGGCATACCGCGCCGGCGCGTAGCGGCCGTTGAGCGGTGAGTTGAGCAGCCGCGCCAGCCGGCCGGGTGGGGGGAAGAGGTCGAACGCGGCCTGCGTGAGTCCGGGGAAGCGAAAGCCGGTGTGCTGGAGCGAGCCGTCTTGGTTGACCAGCTTGGGCGCGGCCACCCCGGCCTGGGAGTGCTGCCGCAG
>JAYUUW010000310.1:0-3455 GCA_043754665.1 Anaerolineales bacterium
GCTGCGATGCTTGGCAGCGCGCCCCCTTCCGCCGGATGGGCAAACTTAGGCAGCGGCCTCGGCGGCCGGGGGCGCGGCCGCTTCAACAGCGGCTTCGGCGGCAGGCGCTTCGGCCTCGGGGGCGGCGTCGGCCGCGGCCACGGGGGCTTCAACGACGGCGGCCGGGGCCACGATCTTGCGGGCCTCACCCTCGCGGTGGAGGATGACGGTGATGCTCGGGATCAGGTCGGTGGTCAGGCGCACGGGCACCTTGAACTCGCCGACTTCGCGCAGCGGCTGGTGGCCGACGTTGCGCTTGTCCACTTCCAGGCCGGAGACCTTCTTGATTTCTTCGGTGATCTGGGAGGTGGTGACAGAGCCGTAGAGCTTGCCGGTGTCACCCGCTTTGACGGCGAAGGTGAGGACGAGGCCATTGAGCTTCTCGGCCACGCCGGACAGTTCGGCGTTCAGCTTGGAGCGGGAGATGGCGGCGTTCTGGCGGAGCGTTTCGGCTTGCTTGACGGCCGCGACGGTGGCGAGGGTGGCCAGCCGCTGGGGGATGAGGAAATTCCGACCGTAGCCGTCGGCGACCTTTTTGATGTCGCCGGCATGGCCCAACTTATAAACGTCTTTAAGCAGTAATACACGCATTGGAGGTCAAGCCCTTTCTTGCTTGGAATCCAGACGGGCGAAGGGTACAACGCCCAGGTTGTTAGGAGGTGATTATAACAGAGTGTCGGGCGGGCGGTGGTGGGAGGGGAAATGGGAGGTGGGAGGTGAGAGGTGGGAAGTGGGAGGGCAGCGAGGAGGAGGGGCGGAGATTAGGCGCCAGAGGTCAGAGGTCGGAGGTCAGAGGTCAGAGGTCGGAGGGCAGCGAGGATGACGGGGGCGGGGCGGCGGGTTGACCGGCGCGCTATGTGCGCCTACCATGCGGTGAGCCAAGTAGCAGGGCAACCTCGCAATTAACGCATTCGACTGCGGGCCGCGCCGGAGGCTTCGGTGGCGGCGGAGGGGCGGTCGGCGCGGTCGGCAGGATCAGTGGAAGGACAGAGTCTTCGACGCATGAACAGACTGAACCGCATTATGGCCCGGCCGGGACTGGGCCTCATCATTTTGGCATACATCGCCTTCATTGCCCTAGGCTTGCCAGATGGGTTGTTCGGCGTGGCCCTGCCGTCGCTCCGGGCTGACTTTTCGATCCCGGTGGACGCGGTGGGGGCGTATTTTATCGTCGGCACGGCGGGCTATATGCTCGCCAGTTTCTCCAGCGGGTTCCTGGGCGCACGCCTGGGGGTCGGCCGCATGCTGGCGCTGAGCTGCGCGCTGACCGGGACTATTCTATTCAGCTACACCCTGGTGCCGACGTGGGCGCTGATGGTGGCCCTGGCGGCGGCGGCGGGCGTGGGGGCCGGGGCGATTGACGCCGGCCTGAACACCTATGTGGCCGCGCACTTCGGCGACGGGGAGATGCAGTGGCTGCACGCGAGCTATGGCATCGGCGTCACTCTGGGGCCGATCATCATGACCACCGCCCTGACCACGCTGAATTCGTGGCGGGCGGGCTACGTGACGGTGGGGGTCTTGCAGTGGGCGCTGGCGGCGGGCTTTGTCCTGACGCTGGCGATGTGGACCCGCCCGGTGAGGGCCGCTGGTGACACACAGCCCAAGCGGCTGACGGAATACGGCACGCCGATGGGGGCGACCGTGCGCCACTGGCGGGTGTGGCTGAGCGTGCTGCTGTTCTTGCTCTACGCGGGCGCGGAGGTGACGCTGGGGGTGTGGGCCTACACCTTGCTAACCGAAGCGCGCGGCGTGGACCGGGCGGCGGCGGGCCTGTGGGCCGGCAGCTATTGGGCCATGTTCACGGTGGGCCGCATGCTGGCCGGGCTCTACACCCGCCGGATTAGCACGCACACGCTGGTGTTGAGCAGCCTGGCCGGCGCGCTGGTCGGCGCAGGCCTGCTGTGGTGGAACCCGGCGCCGGTGGTCAACCTGGCCGCCGTGGCGCTGATCGGCTTCGCCATTGCGCCGGTCTATCCGGCGCTGGTGTCGGGCACGCGCCAACGCGTAGGGGCCGACGATGCGGCCAACACCATCGGCATGCAGGTGGCGGGGGCAGGGCTGGGGGTGGCGCTGGTGCCGGCCGTGGCCGGACTGCTGGCGCGCCAGTTCACACTGGAGGTCATTCCCGTGTGGCTAGCGGCGTTGTTCGCGCTGCTGCTGGGTCTTTATGGCATCGCGTGGCTGACGCGGCGACCGAGCGAGTGAAGGCGGCGTAACCGGGCGAAAGGGCGTTCGCCACGAATTCGCACGAATGGGGGAGGTCGAGGGCCGGGGAGCTACCCGAGTTTGGGAAAGGGTAGGGCCAACGGTCAAGAGAACGGGGTGCTATCAACCGCTCCAGACGAATTGGCACGAATGAGTTTTGGTAACGACGAGGGGTTCATCAGGGCGCCGCCCGCCGGCGCGCCGAAGTGAGCGACTTACGGTCGGTGCTGCTTTTCCATGACGATGCCGGCCTCGCCGCCGACGTAGTAGTGCTCCCAGACGGCGGTGGGCGCGTAGCCGAACTTTTCGTAGAGGGCGATGGCCCCGAGGTTGGACTGGCGCACGGTGAGCTTGAGGCGTGGCGTGGTGAGTTGGGCCTCGGCGGCGGTGAGCAGGGCCGCGCCCAGGCCGCGCCGCTGAAAATCGGGATGCACACCCACGGTTGAAATCCAGGCGAAGCCCTGGCTGGGGTGCGGGTCGCCGGCGATGAAGCCGACCAGCCGCCCGCCGCTGACGGCCTTGAGATGCACCGCCGGCCCGAGCAGCGCGAAGAAGATATCCACCAGGCCCCAGGCGTCGCGGCCGAAGCAGGCGCGTTCGAGCGCATGCACGGCGAACACGTCGGACACGCGGGCCGGGAGAATGGAGAAGTCGGGAGACATGGGAGAGAGGCAGAGAAAAAAGAAATAGAAAAAGAAAAAGGTGGTAGCTGGCGAATTCTACTGTAATCGCGGCTGGGGCGTACGACGCAGCCGGTGGTCACATCCGCAAATCAGAAATCAGAAATCCACAATCAGCAATCGCCTCATCGCTGCAGCAGCCCCCAATCGAGCAGCAGCCAGACAAACGCGAACGCCGCCACGGTGACCAGCGTGTAGTGAATGCGGCCCGCCAGCGACCAGAAGCCTTCGCGCCAGACCGGCCAGGCCAGCAGCGCCAGCCCCAGGCTCAGCGTGCCGGCCACCCACGGCACCACAAACAGCGGCGCGGCCTCGGGCGGCAAGCCGAACAACAGCAGGTAGGGCTGGCTGGTGCTGGTGTTGATAATGAAGATCAGCAGGAGCGCCAGGAAGGCGAGGTGCAGCGTCGCCACCAGCGCCGCCAGCCAGCGCGCCGCCCAGGCCGCGCGCGGCACCGGCCGGCGCAGCGCCCGCAGCATGTCAATCGGCCAGTAGAGCACGGCCGAGAGGAACAGCAGCGCGCACACC
>JAYUUW010000311.1:0-2871 GCA_043754665.1 Anaerolineales bacterium
TAGCGCTGCCACAGGTCTTTGTAGGTGCGGCCCCAGGCATGGTGCACGCCCATGGGGTTGTTGGCCGTGATCGGGCCATCCATGAAGGAGAACGTGGGGCCGCCCTGCCGCAGTTGGCGCAGCTTTTCGAACGCCCGCGTTTCCTTCCACCACGCCAAAATCTCGCGCTCCTGCGCCGGGAAATCGGGTTTGGGGGGAACTGGTTTGAACATTGGCGAATACCCTCACTCTCTCAGTGTTGGCTCAGGCGCTGTCGATGGCCACTTCCAATCGTTTGTTGATCTTGCCCTTGCTCTTGTAATCCACGATCCGTAGGCGGCCGACCTCGCGCGTGTTGGCCACGTGCGTGCCGCCGTCGGCTTGCAAATCGAGCCCTACGATCTCCACCGTGCGCACCTCGGCGATGCCGGGCGGCAGCAGGTTGATCTTGGTGCGGATCAGGTCGGGGATGGCGAACGCCTGGTCGCGCGGCAGAATGGCAACTCTAATCGGCCGCGCCGCCGCGATCTCGACGTTCACGCGCGATTCGATCTCGCGCACGAACTCCTGGCGCATGGTCTCGAACTCAAAATCCATGCGGCCGTGCAGCGGCTCCATGTTGCCACCGGTGACGCTCGCGCCGTAGTCGCGGAAGATCACGCCGCACAAAATGTGCATAGCGGTGTGCGTGCGCATGAGCTGATAGCGCCGCGCCCAGTCCACCTGCCCGCGCACGGTTTGCCCCACGGCCGGCGGCGGCCCACCTTCCAGCGCGTGCCAGATCAGGTCGCCGTCTTTGCGGCCTTTGCCCACCAGCCAAGGCGCACCGTCGGCGGCCGTCAGCGTGCCCAGGTCATGCGGCTGCCCGCCGCCGCCGGGGTACAGCGCGGTCTGGTCCAGCGCCACGGCCGGGCCGTCCACTGCCACCACGGTCGCGGCGAACGTCTGCAAATAGGCATCGGTGTGATACAAGGCAGTCGTCATGGCGCCCTCATCCGGCGGATTAAACACAAACGCCCTCGTCCCGAGTCAGGGACGAGAGCGTGAACGCTCCCGCGGTACCACCCTGGTTGCGTGCCGTTGTATGGCCCGCCACTTGATCGAGCACCATCATGCCCGCGCGTTGCTAACGGGGGGCGACCCCGGCGCTGGTTACGCTAAGCTTGTAAAGCAAGCCTTTCGCCAGCGCGGCTCCGGAAGGATTTTCGGTCTGGCTCGCTTGCCCGGTTCCCAGCTGCCCCAGGCTCTCTGTGAAGCGCACCGCGACCTACTCGTTTCCATCAACGCCGTTACTAGGAATTATGCCATAGCCGAGGCAAAAAAGGAAGACGCAGAAATTGTAAGCACCAGCGAGATGACCATCGACCTGAGGCCGGGTTGTTCAGAAAATAGCCAGCGGTAAGCCGCCTTGCGGATTTCTCCCCCCCACAGAAGTTAGGCTAGATCCAACGGCAGGTAGGGGGGCTCGAAATGACAAATCTGGCGGGAGGGTGACGGCCGACGGCTGTTTGAGCCGAGGAAGCTGGTGCGCTGCGCCATGCAGGCTTCGAAACCCAAACAAAGGGCGTTTGGGCAGTTGTGACAATGGAATCAGGGGGTGGCGGCGGGGCCTCCGGGGCTCAATTCGTGCCCATTCGTGCTTTCAATTCGTGTAAATTCGTGGCCAACGCCTTTGGCCCTGCGATCAGTGTCCCAGCACGCGCACGCTGTCCTCGCGCGGCTGCTGCACCAAGCGCCATTTGCCAAAGCGCCGCAGCACCCCGCGCACCTCGTCGCGCAGCAGGCGCATGCGGTCTTCCTTGGCTTTCCAGCCGCCCCGCACCTGGTGGAGCACCAGTGCGCTGTCGCCGCGCACCTCCAGCGTGCTGGCCGCCGCCCGCGGCCCCAGGCGCGCCAACAGGTCGCGCAGCGCCGTCAGCAGCGTGCGATACTCGGCCTCGTTGTTGGTCATCACTTCGGGGAAATCGACCCGCTGCACCGCGCCGGGGCGCCCGTTTTCAAACAGGGCGTAGCTGCCGTAGCCCTCGCCGGGGTTGCCTTTGCTGCCGCCGTCGAACACCAGCAGGTATTCGGCCGGGTCGGTCCAGTCTGGCGACTCTAGGCCGAAGCCCAGTTGCTGGGCCGGCAGCGCGCTGGCTGGGCCATACAACTCGCGCAGCCGCGCCAGCAAATCGGCGCGCTCGGCCTCGGGCAGCGCCGCAATCGCCTCCAGCAATTCTTGGAGCGTCATAGGGCGCTGGGGCAGGCCGCGCCCGCCCGCTTAGGCGCTGGCCGCCGTCAGCCGGTCGTAGAGCGCCAGCAGGTTGGCCGTGTGCAACTGCGTCACCTGGCCGTTGAGCGGAATGCGGCTCTTGCCGCAGCTTTCAATGTCGATGTCGCGCACGGCGGCGCGCGGCTTCCCGCGCTTCACCAGGCTCTCGACCTTCTTGCGCACCGTGTCTAGGTACTTGAGGTTCGAGCGCACGGCGTCGTCGATCTCGCCGCGCAGCACCAGTTCGCCGTGGCCCTGCACCACGTTCTCCAGCGCCATCTTCGGGATTTCGGCCATCGAGCGGGCCAGCACCTCGGCGTCGCCATCCACAAAGTGCGGCAGCGGCATCATCATGTCGCCCGCGAACAGGATGCGGTCTTCGCGCAGCAACACCGCCAGCGAGTCGGCCGAATGCCCCGGCGCGGCGAACAACTGCAAGGTCTTCTTGCCCAGGTGCAGCAGCAGCGGCCCCTCTTCGAGCAGCAGCGTGGGCAGCACCACCTCGGCGTTGGCCATCTCCGGCGATTGCTCTTTGGCCTTGGCCATACCCGCCCGGCCCACCGTGTCGAGCCTGGTGCGGCACAACTGGTGGCCGATCACATGCGCGTCGGGGAACAGATAGGCCCCGTTGGTGTGGTCGG
>JAYUUW010000312.1:0-12025 GCA_043754665.1 Anaerolineales bacterium
CGGGGGACTCGGGGGACTCGGGGGACTCGGGGGACTCGGGGGACTCGGGGGACTCGGGGGACTCGGGGGACTCGGGGGAAAGACTAAAGGCTTTGGCCACGAATTTCACGAATTGCACGAATGGGGTGAGGGGAGGACACGGTTGCTGGTTGAAGTCGAGATGGGTAGGAACCGTGACCTCAGCCTGTCGTAGATAGAAAATTGCCAATGGATGCTTTAGATCAATATTTGACTGAACTTGAGACGGTGGTGCATCAGTTGTCGCGCGCGGACTTGGGCGCGGTGGCGGAGGCGCTGCTGGTGGCGTGGCGCGAGCGGCGGCAGGTGTTCATCATCGGCAACGGCGGCTCGGCCGCGACGGCTTCGCACATGATGAACGACCTGAACAAGTATTGCAGCGTGCCCGGCCGCCACCGCTTCCGCGCGATTGCGCTGACCGACAACATGCCGCTGCTGACGGCGGTGGGCAACGACAACGATTACAGCGAAGTGTTTGTGGAACCGCTGAAGAGCCTGCTGCAAGCCGGCGACACGCTCATCGCCATCTCGGCCTCGGGCAACTCGCCCAACGTGGTGCGGGCAGTCGAGTACGCCCACGCCCACGGCGCGCAGGTGATCGGCTTTTGCGGGCAGCCGGGCGGGAAGCTCGCGCAGACCGCCGATCTGCGCGTGATCATCCCCAGCCCCCGCATCGGCCAGCAAGAAGACGGTCACCTGATCCTCAACCACGCGCTGGCCTTCGCGCTGCGCGCCCGCCTGGAACAAGAGCCGGCCCCATGAGCGCGGCGCGCGGTGCGGCGGCCCCGGCCCTGAGCGTCGTCATCCCGGCCTTCAACGAAGAGGCCCGGCTGCCGCCGCACTTGGGCGCGGTGCTGGCTTACCTGCGCGTGCACTACCCGGCCTTTGAACTGCTGGTGGTGGATGACGGCAGCCGCGACGGCACGGTGGCGGCGGTGACGGCCGCGCTGGCCGGCGAGCCGCGGGCGCGGGTGGTGGCCTACACACCCAACCGCGGCAAGGGCTATGCCATTCGCACCGGCGTGCTGGCCTCGCGCGGCGCGCAGGTGGTGTTCCTCGACGCCGACCTCTCGACTCCCATTGACGAAATCCCGCGCGCGCTGGAACTGCTGCGCGAGGCTGAGATTGTGATCGGCTCGCGCGACCTGCCGAACTCGGATGTGCGCGTGCCGCAGCCGCTGTTCCGGCGGGTGGCCTCCGACCTGTTCAAGTGGGTGCGCTATCTGATGGTGGGGCTGTGGCGCATCTCGGACACGCAGTGCGGCTTCAAGGCTTATCGCGGGCCGGTGGCGCGGCAACTCTTCGCGCTGGCGCAGATTGACCGCTTTATGTTCGATGTGGAAATTTTATATCTGGCCGAGCGCGCCGGGCTGCGGATTGTGGAGATGCCGGTGCGTTGGGAAGACAGCCCCGGCAGCAAGGTGCAGTTGGGCGAGGGGCTGCAGAACACGGTGCGCGATCTGTGGCGCATCCGCCGCCTGCACCGCCGCCGGCCGGTGATTGCGGCGTAGAGCGCCCGGCGACTAAAGTCGCGGCTACACATGGCGAAGCCCGCCTCCGCGGGCTGGGAGCGCAGCGCTAGCAAAATCGAGCTTGCTCGGCGCTGCGCGCCTCGAATTGACGGCATCGTAGGAGACCCTCATGCAGATGCTCATTACCGGCGGGGCCGGCTTTATTGGCAGCCACCTGGCGGAGGCGCTGCTGGCGCAGGGCCACAGCGTGACGGCGGTGGATGACCTCTCGACCGGGCGCTTTGAGAACATCGCCCACCTGACAGACAACCCCCAGTTTCAATTTATCTACGAAACGATCACCAACGAAGGCGTGATGGACCGGCTGGTGAGCACCAGCCAGGTGATCTTTCATCTGGCGGCGGCGGTGGGCGTGGAGCTGATCGTCAAAGACCCGGTGCGAACGCTGGAGACGAACATTCAAGGCTCGGAGGTGGTGCTGCGGCTGGCGCGGCGCTATCGGCGCAAGGTGCTGCTAGCCTCGACCTCCGAAGTCTACGGCAAGAACACGGCCGTGCCCTTCCGCGAGGACGCCGACCGGGTGATGGGGCCGACCACCAAGAGCCGCTGGAGCTACGCCGAGAGCAAGGCAATTGATGAGTTCTTGAGCCTGGCCTACCACAAGCAGTTCGACGTGCCGGTGGTGATCTGCCGCTTCTTCAACACGGTCGGGCCGCGCCAGACCGGCACCTACGGCATGGTGATCCCGCGCTTTGTGCAGCAGGCGCTGGCGGGCGAGCCGCTGCGGGTGTACGGCACCGGCGAGCAGACGCGCTGCTTCTGCAACGTGAAGGATACGGTGCGGGCAGTGGCGGCGCTGGCCGCGCGGCCCGAGGCGGTGGGCGAGATTTACAACGTGGGCAGCCAGGAAGAGATCACCGTGCGGGCGCTGGCCGAGCGGGTGCTGGCGCGCACCGGCAGCGCGGCGGAAATTGTGAGTGTGCCCTACGACGAGGCCTACGAAGTGGGCTTCGAGGACATGCTGCGGCGCGTGCCGAGCATTCAGAAGGTGAAGGACGCCATCGGCTGGCAGCCGACGATCCGGCTGGATGAGACGCTGGACGAGGTGATTGGGTATTTTAGGAAGGCGTAGAGACGCTTCGCGAAGAAATAGGTGAGACGAGCAGGTTGGGTGAGGGCGACTGATGGGGGATAACAGTGGCTCCAACTGAAACCTCGACGCTGATTCAGCAACTCCTCGACTATTGGTGGAAGCAAGGGGTGATGGTTCGTCCCGGGGCCTCGCCGGCCGCGCTGGACGCCTTCGAGGCAAGCCACCAGGCCTCACTGCTGGATGATATGCGCGCATACTTGCTGCGCGCTGACGGCATGGTCGACGGCCAAATGGACCCGGATAACTATTTCCACTTTGCCGCGCTAAATGAGGTCAAACTGGCAATTGACGAGTTGCCTGATATTGACCGAGCGACCTACGCGGGCTACTTCGTTTTCGCCGATCACTCCGTCTGGGTGTTTGCTTATGCGGTCTGTCTTGACCCTGCGTCGGGCGCTTTGGGCTCGGTTGCCATCGTACATGGCGAGACACCCATACTGGTGGCCGATTCGTTTACGGAATTTCTTCAATACTACCTGCATGAGCCCAAGCGGCTTTTCCCCATTTAACTTGAGCCAAGTGTCTCATCGCACCAGGGCGAGGGAGCAAGAGGGGGACGGTCTAATCTCGCCTGGAACGGGGGTGGAGACGTTCGGCGGAGGAGGTGGTTTGGGAACCACAACGTCTAGGGGCCGGCTCATCGCACGGTGGGGCCTTGAAACGGTTTATCTGACCCTTGCGAAAAAACGCAGCACTTCGGGCCGGCGAGGCCGGCCCTCGTGCCGCGTTTTTTCGTCGGCACTTTGACAACGGCTGCGACAGGCGGGACGCAGAACCCTGCTAGCTCAGGACGGTCAGGCTACTTCCTCAAACGCCAATAAGCCCCCCGAAGACGGGGCGGAGATGCGCGGTGGGTACGGGGAGTGGGCGATCTCTAACGCCCAACGTCACGTCAACGCTTGAGACAAGATTAGACGACCGCCACTCAAAGCCGCGCCGCCGGCGTCGCCCCGCCCCCTACGCTTTAGACCCCTCAGACCCCTGCCCTCGCGCGACAAAACATAGCCCTTCCTCAACTTCACCTTTTTAAGGCCCCCGCCGACTCGCCGGTGCTATAATCGCCTACATCCATTGGTAGCCGTATAGCCCACCCTCGCGGGCGCACAACATGTCCTTCGTCCATCTCCACTGCCATTCCGAATACTCCCTGCTCGACGGCCTGAGCCGCATTCCGCAGCTGGTGGCGCGGGCCAAAGCGCTGGGCCAGCCGGCCGTGGCCCTGACCGACCACGGCGTGATGTACGGCGCGGTGGAGTTTTGGAACGCCGCCACGGCCGAGGGCATCAAGCCCATCATCGGCATGGAAAGCTACCTGGCGCGCGGCAAGATGAGCGACCGCCGCCCGGGCGAAGACACCAAGCCCTACCACCTGCTGCTGCTGGCCAAGAACATGACCGGGTATAAAAACCTGCTCAAGCTCGCCAGCCTGGCCCAGCTCCAAGGCTTCTACTACAAGCCCCGCATCGACAAAGACACCCTGGCCGCCCACGCCGAAGGCCTCATCTGCACCACCGGCTGCCTGGCGGCCGAAATCCCGCGCCTGCTGACCGACGACAACCAGCCCGAGAAGGCCCGGCGCGAGATCGACTGGTACTTGCAGGTCTTCGGCAAAGAAAACTTCTTCTTCGAGCTGCAAGACCACAGCCTGCCGGAACTGCGCGAGCTGAACAAGCGGCTGGCCGAGCTGCGCCCGCACTACGACGCGCGCTTTGTCGCCACCAACGATGTGCACTATGTGTCGCCGGAAGAGGCCAAGCCGCACGACGTGCTGCTGTGCATCCAGACCGCCAAGCTCGTCTCCGACCCCAACCGGATGCGGATGAGCGACGAGTCGTACTACCTGAAGAGCCGCGCCGAAATGGAAGTGATGTTCGGCGGCTTCCCCGGCGCGCTGGATAACACGCTGCTGGTGGCCGAGATGTGCGACCTGAACTTGAAGACCAAGGGCTACCACCTGCCCCTCTTCAACGTGCCGGAAAGCCACACCGCCGCCAGCTACCTGCGCCAAATTTGCGAAGCCGGGCTGCGCGAGCGCTATGGCAGCCGCGCCGACGAGCCGGCCGTGCGCGACCGGCTGGAGTACGAGCTCAAAGTCATCCACGAGATGGGCTTTGACGCCTACTTCCTCATCGTGTGGGACTTGGGGCAGTTCGCGCAGAGCCGCGGCATTTGGTGGAACGTGCGCGGCTCGGGCGCTTCGTCCATCGTGGCCTATTCCAGCGGCATCACCAACCTCGACCCGCTGCGCAACAGCCTGATCTTCGAGCGCTTCCTCAACCCCGGCCGCATCTCCATGCCCGATATCGACCTCGACTACCCGGACGACCGGCGGGCCGAGATGATCGAATACACGGTGCAGAAGTACGGCCAGGAGAATGTGGCCCAGATCATCACCTTCGGCACGCTGGGCGCGCGGGCCGCCATCCGCGACATCGGCCGGGCCATGGACATCCCCCTGCCCGAGATCGACAAGATCGCCAAGCTGGTGCCCAGCGGCCCCAAGGTCAAGCTGAAGGACGCGTTTGACAACCCCGAGTTCAAGGCGCTGTACGACTCGGAGACCTACATCAAGCAGTTGGTCGACACGGCCGAGCAGTTGGAGGGCGTGAGCCGCCATGCCAGCACGCACGCGGCCGGCGTGGTGATCTCCGACAAGCCGCTGGTGGAATATCTGCCGCTCAACCGCCCCACCAAGGGGGCCGACGAGGGCGGCCTGGGCGTGGTGACGCAGTTCCCGATGGAGATTATCGAGAAGATCGGCCTGCTCAAGGTCGACTTCTTGGGTCTGGCCACGCTGACCATCATGCGCCGCGCCTGCGACCTGATTGAGGCGCGCCACGGCCGCAAGCTGGAGCTGACCAGCATCCCCTACCTGCGCCGCCCCGACGACCCGGCGGCCGACGCGGATGTGAAGCCGCTGTTCGACCTGCTGACCTCCGGCCACGTGGACGGCATCTTCCAGGTGGAGTCGGAGGGCATGCGCAAGGTGCTGACCACCCTGCGCCCGACCGAGTTCGAGCACATCATCGCCGTGGTGGCGCTCTACCGCCCCGGCCCCATGGATTACATCCCCTCGTTTGTGCGCCGCATGCACGGCGAGGAGCCGATTGTCTATCACCACCGCGACCTGGAACCGCTGCTGCAAGAGACCTACGGCATCATCGTCTACCAGGAACAGATCATTCAAATCGCCACCAAGCTGGCGGGCTACTCGCCGGGCGAGGCCGACCAGATTCGCAAGGCGGTGGGCAAGAAGAACCAGGCCGAGATCGCGCGCCACCGGCAGCAGTTCATTGACGGCTGCCTGAAGAACGGTTACACCCCGGCCGTGGCCGAAGCGGTGTACGGCGACATTGAGTACTTCGCCAACTACGGCTTCAACAAAGCCCACGCCGCCGACTACGCCATGATCACTTGCCAGACGGCGTACCTGAAGGCGCATTACCCAGTCGAGTACATGACCGCGCTGCTGTCGGTGGCCCGCAACGACACCGCCAAGATTTCGCTCTACGCCGCCGACACGCGCCGCCAGGGCATCGCGGTGCTGCCGCCGGACCTCAACAAGAGCGGGCTCGACTTCACGATAGAAGCGGCGGAGCCCGGCGCGGCCAGCCCGTACGCCATTCGCTTTGGCTTGGCGGCAGTCAAGAACGTGGGCGAAGGCGCGGTGCAGGGCATCTTGGATGCGCGCCAGGCGCACGGAGCGTTCAAGTCGCTCGACGCCTTCTGCCAGCAGGTGGATTTGCGGCTGGTGGGCAAGCGCCCGCTGGAGTGTCTGATTAAGGTCGGGGCGCTGGCCGGCTTCGGCGAGCGCGCCCAACTGCTCGACGGGCTGGACCAGATCGTCAACGCCAGCACCAGCCACTTCCGCGCGGCCGAGGCCGGGCAGCTCTCGTTCTTCGGCGGCGCTACGAGCAGCTTCACCGGCGTGGAGCTCGCCGCGGCCAAGAGCGAGCTCACCCGGCGCGAGATTTTGTCGTGGGAGAAAGAGCTGATCGGCCTGTACGTCAGCGACCATCCGCTGCAGCCGGTGATGGAAGAACTGCAACTGCACGTGACCGACTACAGCCAGATGCTCACCGAGGACGACCACGGCCGGGGCGTGATTATGGCCGGGGTGGTGACCAACCTGCGCCCGTACTTCACCAAGAAGGGCGACGCCATGGGCTTTGTGAGCGTGGAAGATTTGCAGGGCCACCTGGAACTGGTGGTCTTCCCGCGCACCTGGAAAGAAGTGCACCCCTGGCTCAAGCTGGAACAGATCATTGTCATCTATGGCAAGGTCGACTCGAAGGGGCAGGGCCAGCCCAAAATTATTGTCGACCAGCTCAAGACCGAGTTTGACAATGTGCGCGCCGCCGACGCCACGGTGGCCGCCGCCATGAGCCGCCCCGGCCCGCGCGACTTTGGCACGCGCCCCGGCAGCCCCCGACCCGCCGCCCCGGCCCCGAGCGCACCCGCCGTCACCCCAACACAGATAGGGCAGACCGCGCCGCCAGTGGCTGCCGCCGCCATCGCTTCAGCCGCCACTGCGCCGGCAACCCAGCCCAGCCGCACGGCTAACCGCCCCGCCGCGCCCGCCAAACCGGCCCGCAGCGGCGGCCGCTCAACGGTGGACGACGACACCGGCCCCGCGCCGTGGATGGATGATGAAATCCCGCTGCCCGAGGACGACTGGCAGCCCTACGACAACGACAGCCCGCCGGCCACACCCGCCGCGCCGCCCCCAGCGGCCGAGGCGCGCGGCGGCGGCAGCGAACCGGCCAACGGGCACGCCGCGCCTAAACCCAGCAACGGCCATAGCCCCGCCCAGGCCAATGGGAACGGCCATGGCAACGGCCACAGCGCGCCCGAGATGAACCCGCCCGCGAGTGCGCCCCCAACGGCCCGCCCGCCTGCCCGGCCGCCCGCAGCCACCGGCTTTGGCAACAACAGCGCCCTGCGCGAGACGCGCCCAGTGGTGGGTCAAACCCCCAGCCCGGCCGCCGGCAGCGAACCGCCGCGCCGCGTGACCGTCACCGTGCAGACCAGCGGCGACAAAGACCGCGACAAGCGCCGTATGCGCCGGCTGCACGGCCTGCTAACCTCCTATCCGGGACAAGACCAGTTCGAATTCTCGGTTCACGACTATAATGACCAGAATTACTTGCTGCGTTTTCCCAATGACACCACCGGCTACTGCCCCCCGCTGGAGCGTCAATTGCACGAGTTACTGGGGGAGGGCATGGTCGATGTGCAGCCACTGTAGATTGAGCGATGCGAACGATTGCTGTAATGACTTCCGGCGGCGACGCGCCGGGCATGAACCCGTGTGTGCGGGCGGTGGTGCGCACCGCCCTGGGCGTGGGCTTACAAGTTAAGGGTATCCGGCGGGCCTTTGAGGGCCTGATGGCCGGCGACTTTGTGGACCTCGGCCCGCGCGACGTGGGCGGCATCATCCAAAAGGGCGGCACCATCCTCATGACGGGCCGCTTCCCCGAGTTTTCGGAGCCGCGCTACCAGCGGCTGGGGCTGCGCAAGCTGAACGAGGCCGGCATTGAGGGCCTGGTGGTCATCGGCGGCGAAGGCTCCATGCATGGCGCGCGCGCCCTGAGCGACATGGGCTTCCCGGTGGTAGGCATCCCCGCCTCCATCGACAACGACATCACCGGCACGCAGATGTCGCTGGGGGTCGATACCGCCCTCAACACCATCATCGAAGCCATCGACAAGCTGCGCGACACCGCCTCCAGCCACCAGCGCGCCTTCGTCATTGAGACCATGGGCCGCGACTCGGGCTACCTGGCGCTGATCTCCGGCATCATCGGCGGCGCCGAACTGGTGCTGATCCCCGAGCAGGAGATCACCGCCGAGGACGTGGCCGCGGCCGTGTCGGACGCCTATGTGCGCGGCAAGACCCACGCCATTATCGTGGTGGCCGAGGGCGCGGCGCTGCACGGCCAAACGCTGATCGAGCAGCTCGACGCCATGAACACCGGCTTTCAGTTCCGCCTGACGATCCTCGGGCATGTGCAGCGCGGCGGCCGGCCCACCGCCTTCGACCGGCTGCTGGCGGCGCGCTTCGGCGTGAACGCGGTGGAGCGCCTGCAAGCGGGCGAGCACGGCGGCATGGTGGGGCTGCAGGGCCGCGAGATCGCCATGACACCGCTCTCGGAAGTGTGCGGGCAGCGCCGGCGCGCCAACCTGGAGTATTACCGCATGGCGCGGATGTTGGCGAAGTAAGAGAAAAGAGAAAGAGAAAAAGGTAGGACGAGGAGAGCGGATAGTCAGGGGGTTGGTAGTACGACGGCATTACAGCCAGACAAATGAAGCGGGCCGATCAGCAATGCTGACCGGCCCGTTTTGATTCGGGCGGTTGCGTTTGTGGCGCGGCGGCAGCGATAGCCGCCCACTCGGCGGCGCTGAGGGCGCAGCGGTGGAAGCCGATCCGCTCGGGGTAGCGCGCGTCTTCTTCGGCGGTGTGGGCTTCGGGCCGCAGCCCAATTTTGTGCATCACGCGCAGCGAGGCCAGGTTGTCCGGGTGGCACTCGGCGAACACGCGCTGGAAGCCCAGCGCCTCGAAGGCATAGCGCAGCACGGCCCGCGCCGCCTCGGCCGCGTAGCCCTGCCCCCAGGCCTCCCGCTGCGTGGAGTACCACATAAAGGCTTCGTCGGTGCGTTCGAGCGCGCGGGTCAGGCCTACCTGCACCAGCAGTTGCTCATCGGCGGTGCGCACGCCGGCAAAGGCCCACTGCCGGCGCGTTTCAGGCGGCACGAGCGCGTCGCGGTCAGCCTGGATGAGGAAGGCCAGCGTCATGGCCGGGGTGATCTCGGGGCGCGAGCGGTAGCGCAGCACCTCCGGGTCGCCGTCAATCAGGCGCAGAGCGGCGTAGTCGGTGCCGGCGAACAGGCGCAGCCGCAGGCGCGGCGTGAGCAATGGCGGCATCAGCGCCCCCGCACTCACGGCATGAGGGCGAACTGCACCTCGGCCAGCGCCAGCGCCGTGGGCCCGCTGCGCAGCCGCACATGCCGCGCCGGCAGCGGCCCAAACGGAATGTCGAACTCCGCCGCCTGGGGGATGACGGCGCAGTCGGCCACCGCGCCGCAACTGGTGGTGGGGGCGTACACCTCGGTCCAGGTCACGCCGTCCAGGCTCACATCGATGCCCAGCAGAGTGGTGTCTTGGTTGCGGTCGCGCAGGGCGTACAGGCGCACGCCGCTGACCACGGGCGTGCCGGCCAACTCAAAGCGCCATTCGCCCACGCCATTGCGCAGGCTGGCCCAGGTGCTCACCTGCCCGTCGCTCAGGGCGCGCACCAGCCCGTAGGCAAAGTCGCCCTCGGCGGTGGTGGTGAAGGTGCGGGTGAAGGTAGCCTCCGGGGGGATGGCAGCCAGGGTGGGCGTGGGCACGCTCGGGTCAAGCGTGGCGGTCGCCTCGGCGGGCGGGCCTTCGAGCGTGGGCGTTTCGGTCGGCGACTCGGAGGTCGGCCCCTCAGTGGGCGTCTCGCTGGGGGTCACCTCGACCACGCGGGTGGCGGTTTCGGTGGGCGGGCCGGCCGTGGGCGGCACCTCGGTGGTGGGCACGGCGGTCGGCGGCACGGCGGTGTCGGTGGGGGCCAGGGTGGCGGTGTCAGTCGGCGCCGGCGTGGCCGAGGCCACGATGGCGACCGGCGTCGCCAGCACTTGGGTGGCGGCGGGCGTCAGAGGCACGTCGGCGTAGGCGCAGGCCAGCGCGGCCAGGGCTAACGTGAGCGCCACAAGCAGCGGGCGGCGCAGTGGGGTCATAGACATAGGAACCGGTGCATCCTTTCAACCTACACGCGTGCAATACGCGTGCCGGAATCCTAATCGATTGTGGGGGAAGCGCAAGTCTGGAGGTCGGAGGTTAGAAGTCGGAAGTCGGAGAGGGTGGTTGCTTGGCCAGCTGCCGTGGACGCCGAATGGCACTGTTTTGGCGGGCAGCCGCCGGCTAGAAAGATACAAAGTGGGAGGTGGGAAGTGGGGTTTTCCCACTTCTCACCTCCCACCTCTCACTTCTCACTTCTCATTCTCAGGCGGGCTGGAGCAGCGCCGGGTCGTCGTGCGCGGGGCTGTTGACGGCGGTGGAGACCGGCCGGGCCTGCATGGTGGCGGCCGGGTAGCTGTGCAGCAGGGCCAGCGCCTCCACGGCGGGCAGTTCGCCGGGGGTGAGCCAGGCGGCGTAGTCGGCGGGCGGCAGGATGACCGGCATACGGTTGTGGATGCCGGCCATCAGTTCGTTCGGCGCGGTGGTGATGATGGTGCAGGTCTTGAGCACCGGGCTGTCCGCGCCGCCGGGACGCCAGGTTTCCCACAGTCCGGCGAAGGCAAACGGCCGGCCGTCGCTCAATTGGATGTACATCGGCTGTTTCCGGCTCTCGAGTTTTTGCCACTCGTAGAAGCCATCGGCCAGGACGAGGCAGCGGCGGCGCTTGAGCGCGGTGCGGAAGGCGGGCTTTTCGGCCAGCGTTTCGGCGCGGGCGTTGATGAGCGAGTTGCCGATCTTGGCGTCTTTGGCCCACGAGGGGATGAGCCCCCACTTGAAGAGTTCGAGTGTGCGCGGGCCGTCCTCATTGGCGACGACGGCGACCGACTGGGTGGGCGCGATGTTGTAGCGCGGCCCCAGGCCGGCGGGCGGCGGGCCGGAAAGCTCGAATTGCTCGATCAGGAGGGCCGGGTCAACGGTGAGTGTAAATCGTCCGCACATGGTGAGTGAGTCCTTTCTCTGTGTCAGCGGCGATAGCAGGGTAATTGTAGCACAAATTTTCTTATTGTGACGGGGTAGAGGTCGGAAGGCGGCGGTCAGAGGTCGGACCATGAGCGGTTGCGGGCCGGGCGGCGGGCGCTACACTTGGCTAGCGGAGTGACTGGCCGGTACTTTGGAGCAAGGGGGTGGCAAATGAGTAAGCGATTTACGCGGCGGCAGGTACTTGTCGGGCTGGCGGCCGGGGCGCTGCTGGTTAGCGCCTGGCTCTTCGGCCCGCTGCTGGAATCCTATCGCCTGTACCAATATCCGTGGGTGCCGGAGTGGGAGTCGCTCCAGGTGGTATATCTCGCGCCAGCCGACGGCGCGCCGCTGGCCGGGGCGAACGAACTGGGGGCCGTTACGCTCGGCACGGCGGACGAGGTGAGGGACTACGCCGACCGCCACGGGCTGGATGTGCTGATTGTGCGGGCGGAGGCGCTGGCGACGCTGGATGCTTACTGGGCGAGCGCGCAATTCGAACAAGGGACCGCCTTTGTGGGCCTTGACCTGACGCGGCCCGAACTGGGATCAGCGATTGGGGCGGGGCTGTTTGCGGCCAGCAGTGCGCCGGAATATGCCGAGCCATACTTCAGCGCGGTCGTGGAAAAGCGCGTCAGTTATCCCAATGCGCTCGATTGG
>JAYUUW010000313.1:0-7353 GCA_043754665.1 Anaerolineales bacterium
CCCCTCGCCCACCACAATGTCCGCGCCTTGCCAGCCGGGCGGCGTGAGCAGCCCCAGCGCGATCGGGTCGGCGGCCACGCACAGCAGCGCGCCGGCCGCATGCACCTTATCGGCCAGGCCGGTGAGGTCCTCAATCTGGCCGAAGAAGTTGGGCGACTGCACGATCAGCACGGCGGTGTCGCTATCGAGCTGCTGCACCAGGTCGGCTACCGTCGCCTCCTGGTTCTCATCGCCGGTGATGGTCAGCCGCATGCCCTGCGTATAGGTGCGCACCACGGCCCGGTAGTGCGGATGCACCGCCGGCGAGATGACGACCTTGCGGCGCTTCTCGCGCCCGTGGGCCACGGCCATGGTCACCGCCTCGGCCATCGAGGTCGCGCCGTCGTAGTGGCTGGCGTTAGCCACCTCCAGCCCGGTGAGCGCGGCCACCATGCTCTGATACTCAAAGATGGCTTGCAGCGTGCCCTGCGCCACTTCCGGCTGGTAGGGCGTGTAGGCGGTGAGAAACTCGCCGCGCAAGATCATGTGGTTGACGATGGACGGGCTGTAGTGGTTGTACGCGCCGGCCCCCAAGAAGCAGGGGCTGGCCAGCGCGTCGGCGTTGGCCGAGGCCAGCTCGGCCAGCTCGCGCAGCGTTTCCATCTCCGACTGCGGGCCGGGCAAGTTGAGCGTCGGAAAGCGCACGCTGGCCGGCACGTCGGTGAATAGGTCTTCAATGCCGGCCACGCCGATGGCGGCCAGCATCTCGGCCCGGTCTTGGGGGGTGTGGGGAGAGTAGGTCATGGGCTACTGCTTCCGCTCGGCGCAGTACGCCTCGTACGCGGCGGCGTCCAGCAGGCCATCGAGCTCGGCCGCGTCGGCCAGGGTGAACTTGGCGATCCAGCCCGCGCCGTACGGGTCGCTGTTGAGCAGCTCGGGCGTGGCGCTCAGCGCGCTGTTGACGGCGGTGATGGTGCCGCCCACCGGCAGATAGACCTCCGCCGCGGCCTTGACCGACTCGACCGAGGTGTACGCCGCGCCCTGTTTGAAGCTATCGCCCACCGGCGGCAGCTCGACATACACGATATCGGACAGGGCTTCTTGGGCGTAATGGGTGATGCCGGCCGTGGCAGTGGCGCCTTCAGCGCGCACCCATTCATCGTTGCGGGTGTATTTCAGATCAGCGGGATAGGTCATGTGGCAATCTCCAGGTGGCGACAGGCGGACGCACGGCTTGAGCAGCACGGCGGCCTCTGTTCTGGACCTGAGAGATTCAGCGTAGGAGCGGCGGACTTGCCCGCTCACGCGTTGCCCCGTCGGTGTGGGTGCATGGGAAAAGCCCCATGCCTCCTACTTTTCAGAGGTGCGCACCGGTGGGGTCCTGGGTACCTGAGAGTTTCGCGGCCCGCGTTGCTTGACGCACGCCGCTTGCCCCTTCGGTGTCAGGGCTTGCTTGCGCAGGCCGTGAGCTCTTCCCCACCAGTGGACGAGATATAGCGTTGTTAAAGTGAGTCTAGCCGGGGGATTGGCGAAAGTCAAGTGACGAACGGCTGTGCTGGAGGTCAGAGGTCGGAGTTGGGCAGGCAGAGTAAGCCGGCCCCAACCTTCGCCGTTAGCCGCCTCGCTCCTTGCGCGTAACAGACAAGCCAATCGGCCCATCGGTTCTCCACAATGTTGCTCGCCCCACCCTTCATAGGTCCTGACGCTGTTTTGCCAGTAACCTATCTATCTATCGAGCGCCCACCGCCCATCAACGCGATGCCCGGCATGACCGCCGCCCCGCGCTCTCAGTCGCCTTTCCCCAACCTCCCGTCAAAAAGTCACCCTTCCCCGCCCCCGCTGTACTCAGCGCGAGATGGGCCGGGGATGAGGGTGACCAACCGCCTGCCTCCTCCCGCCCTCCTGCCCTGTTCACAAACCCCACGCCGCGACACTTGCGACAGATGCAACACATCGCGCGTAGTTGGT
The DNA here is from genome assembly GCA_043754665.1 of Anaerolineales bacterium. GTDB lineage: Bacteria > Chloroflexota > Anaerolineae > Anaerolineales > UBA6663 > JADZEK01. The sequence continues at coordinate 1,948 of JAYUUW010000313.1, forward strand.
CCCCAGCGCGACACTTGCGACAGAGGCGACACTTCCAGCGTACCGCCGGCCCATACGCTGCCCTCCCACTTCCCACCTCTCACCTCCCCTGCCATGCACTGCCCTCCGACCTCCGCCTCTGGCGCTTATCCGCCGATGGTCTTACACTTAACGCCTACCCCCACCGCCTTCCGCCCCACCGTATAGGAGCACTCCCAATGGCGTCTGCCGCCCTGCATTTGACCGCCCTCACCTGCGAGTATTTCACCAACCCGCTTGGGATCGACGTGCGCCAACCGCGCCTCGGCTGGCAGCTCATCTCTGACGCCCGCGATGTGCGCCAGAGCGCCTATCAAGTCCTCGTCGCCCGCGACGCCGCCACGCTGGCGGCCCCAACAAAACTAGGGCAGGCTGACACCGGCGACCTGTGGGACTCGGGCCGCATCGAGTCCGCGCAGTCGCACCATGTGGCCTACGCGGGCGTGGCGCTCACCAGCGGCCAGCGCTGCCACTGGAAGGTGCGCGTGTGGGATGCCGCGGGGCAGCCCTCCGCCTGGAGCGAGCCCGCCTGGTGGGAGCTGGGCCTGCTCAGCCCCGCCGACTGGCAGGCGCAGTGGATCGCCCCCGGTTATGAGGAAGACCTGAGCGACAGCACGCCCAGCCCGCTGCTGCGCGGCACGTTCACGGTCAACGGCGTGATTAAATCGGCCCGCGCCTACGCCACCGCCCACGGCCTGTACGCGCTGGAGCTTAACGGCCAGCCCGTCGGCGACGCGCTCTTCACCCCCGGCTGGACCAGCTACCACCACCGCCTGCAATACCAAACCTTCGATGTGACTTCCCAGTTACAGCCCGGCGCAAACGCCCTGGGCGCGACTCTGGCCGACGGCTGGTGGCGCGGCTACCTCAACTGGCAGAAGGCCCGCCAGCACTACGGCCAGACCGTGGCGCTGCTTGCTCAGATCGTCATTACCTATGAAGACGGCCGCGTGCAGGTGGTGGGCACCGGCGGCGACTGGCAGTCGGCCACTGGCCCGATCCGCAAGGCCGATATCTACAACGGCGAGACTTACGATGCGCGGCTGGAGCGGCCCGGCTGGTCCACGGTGGGTTACGCTGCCGCCGGCTGGTCCGGCGTGAAAGTCGAAGACGTTGGCTACGCCACCCTCGTAGCCCCCAACGGCCCGCCCGTCCGCCGCGTGGAGACGATCACACCCATTGCCCTCCTTACCACGCCCGCCGGCGAGACCGTGGTGGATATGGGCCAGAACATGGTCGGCTGGGTGCGGCTGCGCGTGAGCGGCCCCTCTGGAACTACCGTGACGCTGCGCTTCGCCGAGGTGCTCGACCAGGCCGGCAATTTGTATGTGACCAACCTGCGTGGGGCCGAAGCCACTGACCGCTACACGCTCAAGGGCGGCGGCGACGAAGTGTTCGAGCCGCACTTCACCTTCCACGGCTTTCGCTATGTGGATGTGAGCGGCTATCCGGGGACGCTGACGCTGGACGATGTGACCGGCGTGGTCATCTACTCGGACATGACGCCGACGGGCGAGTTCGAATGCTCGCATGCTTTACTCAACCAGCTCCAGCACAACATCATCTGGGGCCAGAAGGGCAACTTCCTCGATGTGCCCACCGACTGCCCGCAGCGCGACGAGCGCCTGGGCTGGACCGGCGACGCGCAGGTGTTCTCGCGCACGGCGGCCTTCAACATGGATGTGGCCGGCTTTATGACCAAGTGGCTGCGCGACCTGGCCGCCGACCAAACGCCCGACGGCCGCGTGCCCTACGTAGTGCCCGACATTCTGAAGCAGGGCGGCTCCACCGGCTGGGGCGACGCGGCGGTGATCGTGCCGTGGGTGATGTATCAGGCTTACGGCGACACGCGCCTGCTGGCCGAGCAGTACCCCAGCATGGTCAACTGGATCAAGTACGGCCGCGCACAGACCGGCGACACCTGGATTTGGAGCGGCGGCTTTCACTTCGGCGACTGGCTGGCGGTGCCGCCGCCCGACCCGAACCTGCCCTACCCGGTGACCGATCAGCCCATCATCTCGACCGCCTACCTGGCCTACTGCATCGGCCTGGTGCAGCAGACCGCGCAACTGCTGGGCTATGCGGCCGACGCCGCCGAGTATGCCGGCTGGCTGGCCGCCATTCAAGACGCCTTCCGGCGCGAGTTCATCACGCCCAACGGCCGGCTCTCGCCCAACTCGCAGACGGCCTACGTGCTGGCGCTGCACTTCGGCCTGCTGCCCGCCGAGCTGCGCGCCCAAGCCGCCGGCCGCCTGGCCGAGGACATCCGCAAGCGCGACAACCACCTGCTCACCGGCTTCCTCGGCGCGAGCTACCTGCCGCATGTGCTGAGCGACAACGGCTATCTCGAGGTGGCCTATGATTTGCTGAACCAGACCACCTACCCCAGCTGGCTTTACCCGGTGACGCAGGGCGCGACCACCATCTGGGAACGCTGGGACGGCATCCGCCCCAACGGCAGCTTCCAAGATGTGAACATGAACTCGTTCAACCACTACGCCTACGGCGCCATCGGCGACTGGATGTACCGCGTGGTGGCTGGGGTGCAGCTTGACCCGGCCGACCCGGCCTATCACCACATCGTCTTTCGGCCGCAGCCGGGTGGGGGGCTGACGCACGCCCGGGCCGCCGTGCAGTCGCTCTACGGCCGCGTGGCGAGCGGCTGGCAGCGCACCGCCGCCAGCCTCGACCTCACCGTGACCCTGCCGCCCAACACCACCGGCGCTGTCTACCTGCCCGCCGCCTCAGCCGCCGCCGTCACCCTCGACGGCCAGCCCCTGAACGCCGCCGCCGCCCGCGAGGCCGACGGGCAAGTGGTCGTAAGCGTGGGGTCGGGGACATATACGTTCAGCATCACAACCAGCTAAGCCCCGGTCCAACAGCAACGCCGGCCGGGTCAGCGCGTTGACCCGGCCGGCGTTTTTTGTTTGAGCGCACCAGTGAAGGAGGGGATTAATTTTGCGTCTAATCCTGGCCCGGACGTGGGTGGGGAGCCTTGAGCAAGGGAGGTGGTTTGGCGGCCACCCATGCCCAAGGTCAGGCGAATGCCCGAGACAAGATTAGACGCTCCCAAAATCTCTCCAAGCCCTCATGCGCTGACCTGTCTGCCTTACTCCGGTATCCCCAGATCGGCCGCGCCGGGGGCCGACATGGCGGCGTCGCCGGCGTAGCGGCGGATCATGTCGACCACCAGCGCGGCGCGGTGCAGGCGCTCGCGGGTCATGCCGAGCATGGTGGCCTCCAGATGCAGGCCGCTAGGGTAAATCTGGGCCGTGTTGCGCAGGCCCATCTTCACATACATCGGCGCGGCCACGCGGATCATCTCAGGCACTTCGTAGTGGCGCACAAAGCCGCCGAAGTCATCGGGCGCTTCCACGTAGATGTCGAGCGGTATATCCACCACCTGCCGGATCGCCGCCAACTGCGGCAGCGACAGGTCGGTGGGCGTGTTGTACGTCCCGGCCCCCAGCTGCTCGAGGAGGCGGATCGACAGCGGGTTGGCCGCGCCCATCTGCACCGAGATCTTGAGCACCAGGTTGGCCGGCAGGTCGCCGGTCTTCTTCATCTCGTTCGCCAGCCACAGCAGGCCCTCATCGGCCACCAGCACCGAGCGGATGCCCAGCGCGCAGCCGCGCTGAATGTCCTCCACGGCGTAGACGACCTGATCCATGCCGCGCAGGCGGGCGGCCAGGTTCTTGCCGGAGGGCGAGAGGATTTGCGCGCCCGTGTCCCAGCCGGCGCGCGGGCCGACGAACAGGCTCACCTCAATCTGCGCCTCGCGCCCCAGCCGCGCCATCTCGCGGATCTCGGCGTCGGTGAGGAGCATGATGCCGCTGCCCTGCGAGACGCGGTGGATCGGCACGGCCAGGCGCTCGGCCTCGGCCAGCACGGTGGCGAGGGCGACCGGCCCCTCCACGCTGGGGATCTCGATGCGGTACTGCGCGCCGTCGGGGAAGCGCTTGGTGGAAGTGGGCAGGGGGAAGGCATCGCCGGTGGGCAAACCGTGCGCAGCCAGGTACTGTTGAGTGGGGTTCATGCCGAAGCTCCTCGCAAATAGGTGAGTGCCATACGGTTCTGTTACCGTCCTACCGAGCGCGTCGTTCCAGGGCCCCCTGAGTCCCCCGAGTCCCTTGGGTCCCCCTTTATGCGCTTTATACCCTTTTATCGGGCGTGCTGACCAGTCCTATTTAAACCACATTAGGGTTACGTGCCGGCGCCTTCGCCGTGATAGAGCACCGACCGGCCGCCATCGACCACCAGGCTCTCGCCGTTGATAAAGCCGGCCTCGTCGGAGGCCAGAAAGACCGCCGGCCAGGCCACCTCGTCCGGTGTGCCAATGCGGCCCGGCGGGTGCAGGGCGTAGGCGCGGGCGCGCTCGGCGGCCGGGTCGGGAAACGTGTTCCAGTAGATCACTGACAGCTCGGTTTCGATGTAGCCGGGGCAGATGGCGTTGACGCGGATGTTGTGCTTGGCATACTCAATCGCCAGGGCGCGCGTGAGGCCCAGCAGCCCGTGCTTGGCCACCGGGTACGGAAAGCAGTGCGGGATGATCTGAAAGCCGTGGACCGAAGCGATGTTGACGATGCTGCCCCGGCCGAGCGCCAGCAGGTGCGGCAGCACGGCGCGGCAGCCGTACCACACGCCGGTCAGGTCCACCCGGAAGCAGCGGTCCCATTCGGACTGCGGCATGTGCAGCGGATCGTGGAAGACGTTGACACCGGCGTTGTTCACTAGCACCTCCGGCGGGCCAAAGTGCGCCACGGTGGCGGCGACCATGCGCTCCACCGAGTCGGGGTCGCCCACGTCCGTCGCCACGGCCAGCGCCTGATGCCCGCTCTGGCGCAGGCGCGCGGCGGTGGCCTCGCCGGTAGCCGGGTCGAGTTCGGCCACGACCACGCGCGCACCTTCCTCGGCGAAACGCGTAGCGATGGCCGCGCCGATGCCGCGCCCGGCCCCGGTCACAATCGCCACGCGCCCCTCCAGCCGCCGCGTGGGCCGGCTGACGGCGGCCGCGACGGGCAGGCTGAGGCGCACGGGCGTGGTCGAGCGGTCAACCACGATCCGGCCTTGCGCCGCCAGCCGCTCGACATGCCCGTTGAAGGGGTAGACCAGCTCCAAGTCGTTCGGGCGCGGCCAGCCGCCCATCTGCGGGCCGATGGCGAGCAGCACCTCGCGCAGGGTGCGGCCCTCCGGGTGCGCGGCCAGCTCGCCCAGCAGCGCGCGGTCGGCCAACTGCACGAACGCCTCAGTCTCGTTTAGGAAGGCGGCGATCTCGGCTGGCGTGCGGCACATCGGCCAGTGGCAGCCCAGCAGCGTCTCCGCGCCCCAGCCGCGCAGGGCGGCGATAGTGCGCAAGTAGTCGTCCACCTGGATGTAGGTGGGCCCCAT
>JAYUUW010000314.1:0-7316 GCA_043754665.1 Anaerolineales bacterium
CCAGGGTGGCTGGGCGGGCGGTGTACCCGGCGGGCAGGGCCGCGGCCAGGGCGAGGGTTTCGGTTTGCATAGTGTTCTCCTGATACGAATACTGCGGTGGGCCGTGAAGAGGCTAGGCCTCGCAGGTGAAGCGGACGATCCCGGCAGATGCAAAGAGAGATTCATCGTGAGATTCCTCACCCGCGCCACGGCAGCGATTTGATTGGCGTCATGAAGCGGGTTCGGAATGACAATGATGAGCAATGAGCGTTGCGCCGCCGGGCAGCGCTTGGCCCTGAGCCTTCATTGTTCCTCGCTGTCATTTCGAACCGGCCTCAGGCGCCTGGCCTCTCGTCGCCTTTTGGCCGGTGAGACGCGAAGCGTCACCTTGACTCTCCCTGTCGTACCTTCGGCCGGACACGATTTTCTTAGCAACCGGCCTCAGGCGCGCGGTCGCCCGCCAGGCATTCCACAGAACTTATGTGTGTCTACCCAGGTAAGCGTAGCGCTATAACGGCTTGCGCAGCGCCACGCTGTGCTGAAAGGTCTTAAAGCCGGCGCTTTCATAGAGCCGCAGCGCGCCGGTGAGGTTCTCGGCATCCACGCCCAGGCCCACCTCGGTGAGGCCGCGCGCCCGCAGCGCATAGAGGCTGTTGAGCAGCAGGGCGCGGCCCAGCCCTTGCTGGCGGTACGGCCGGCGCACGCTCAGGTCGTCGACCCAGCCGCGCCGCCGCCCGAAGGCGGCATTCTCATCGGTCAGCACAATGTTCATCGACACGCCGGCCACCTGGTTGGCAGCCGTGTCCCAGGCCACCTGCCACAGGTCGGGGTCGGTCTCGGGCTGGTCGAGCAGGCGCTGAAAGTCATTTTCGCTCGACTGGCGGTTGCCCCAGTGGTCGCGGAAGGCCTCTTCACTGGCCTCCCAAATGGTGTGCAGCAGCGGCCGGTTGTGCCGGTCGGCCGGGCGCAGTTCGAAGCCGGCGGGCACCCCCATGCCGAACTGGGGGCCGGTGGGCGCGGGCGGCAGGTCGTCCAAGTTGGTGCGCAGCATCTCATAGAAGTGCCGCTCCGGCTGGTAGCCGCGCCGCTCGAACAGCGCCACCTTGCCCACGCGCGTGGCGGCGGTGAAGGTCTGGAAGAAGCGCGGGGCGTCGCCCAGGTGCGTGGCGGCCAACGCCCGCAGCCGCGCCTCGCCGCGCGCCGCCAGCACCGTGCCAAGGCCCTGCCGCCGCCAGTCGGGGTCCACATAGCCGGCGAGCGTGTAGATGAAGCTGCCCGTGTCTTCCTGCCGCCAGGAGGTATATTGGTAGCCCACCAGCCGGCCCGACACTTCGGCCAGCAGGATGTCTTCGGCCGGGTCGGTGTTTACCAGGTTGTGCGCCCAGGCGGTCAGGCTGTCGACGCTGGGGCGCTCGTCAACCTGGTCGGCGGCGTTGCAGCGCTGGGCGATGGCGGCCATGGCCGGCAGGTCGGCGTCGCCGGCGAAGGCGCGCAGTTTGAGGGTGGTGGTTAACGTTGAGGCGGTCATAGCTCACTCGGGAAGGGCTTGCGGTAGGCGGCTTCGCGCTGCACCGGGCGGAAGCCCATGGCCTCATACACGCCCAGCGCGCCGGTCGGGTTCTCGGTGTCCACACCCAAGGCGGCCTCGGTGAGGCCGCGCGCCTTAAGCTCGCGCAGGTTTTCGGCAATCAACGCGCTGGCCACGCCCTGCTGGCGGTACGGCCGGCGCACGCAGATGTTTTCAGTCCAGCCGCGCCGACGCTTATTCTTCTCGTTCTCCTCGGGCACGATATAGCCCAGCACCATGCCGGCGACTTCGTTCTTGGCGATGTCCCAGGCCACTTTCCAAATCTCCGGCTGGAACACGCGCGCGTTGTTCAGGAAGCGCTCGTAGTCCTCGTCCGTTTGCTCACTCTCGCCCCAGTGGTCGCGGAAGGCTTCGCTGGCGGCGTCCCAGATGGCGCGATAGTGTTCGGGCCGGACTGGGCGGACCTCCAGCCCGGCGGGCAGGCGCGCCTCGCGGATGTCTTCCAAGTCCGGGCGGACCATCTCGTAGAAGTAGCGCACGGGCATATAGCCGGCGCGGGCCAGCAGCTTGACCTTGGCCGTTTCGCGGTCGAAGGCCTCGGCCTGCCAGACGCGCACGGCGGCCGACGGATGCTGCTGCTCGGCGACGATGGCTTGGGCGCGGGCCTCCAGCCAGGCCAGCAGGGCGCGGCCCAGGCCCTGCCCACGCGCCTCCGGCCGCACATGGACGGCGAGGGGATAGACGTAGACTGAATCGGCGGTTTCCTTGACCCACGCCACGCGGCCGTAAGCCACCAGCCCGGCCGGGCCTTCGACCAGCAGCATGTCGCGCGCCGGGTCGCAGTTGGTCAGGTGGCGGTAGAAGTTCAGCATCAACTCCAGGGTAATCACGCTCTCGCCGCCGTCCGCGTCTTGGTCGGCTTGCAGCACCTCGCGCAGGGCGGGCACATCGGCCTCGCCCTGGTAGGCGCGGACGGTATAGCCGGGCAGGGTCGGAAAAGCTAGGGCAGGGGTGAGGGTGGTCATGGTTGGGTTTCCACAGGAAAAGGCTTGCGGTAGGTGGCGGCGCGGCGCACCGGGCGGAAGCCCATGGCTTCGTACACGCCCAGCGCGCCGGTCAGGTTTTCGGTATCCACGCCCAGGGCGGCCTCGGTCATGCCGCGCGCCTTGAGCTCGCGCAAGTTCTCAGCGATGAGGGCGCTGGCCACGCCCTGCTTGCGCCACGGCCGCCGGACGCAGATATTTTCGGTGTAGCCGCGCCGGCGGTTGTTCTTGACGTTCTCCTCGGCCACGATGTAGCCGAGCACCATGCCGACGACCTGGTTGGAGGCGACGTCCCAGGCCACCTTCCAGATCTCGGGCTGGGCCTGGCTGTCGCTCATCCAGTTGTAGTCGTCTTCGGCTTGCTCAGTCGCGCCCCAATGGTCTTGGAACGCTTCGCGGGCGGCCAGCCAGATGGCCTTGTAGTCTTCGGGCCGCGCCGGGCGCAGTTCCAGCCCAGCGGGCAGGCGCTTGTCGGGGATGTCGTCCAGGTTCGGGCGCACCATCGCATACCCGTAGCGCACGGGCGTGTAGCCGGCGCGTTCCAGCACGTTGGTCTTGGCAGTTTCACGGTCGCTGCTATCGGCCTGCCAGTGATTGCTGGCGGACGACGCGCGCGGGTGATTCTGCTCGGCGGCGATGACTACGGCGCGCGCCTCCAGCCAGGCCAGCAGCGCGCGGCCCAGGCCCTGCCGGCGCGCCTCGGGGCGTACATGCACGGCGATGGGGTATTGGTAGGCCGGCGCGTTGTATTCCTTGACCCACGCCACGCGGCCATAGGCCACTGGCCCGGCCGGGCCTTCGACCAGCAGCAGGTCGCGCGTGGGGTCGCAGTTGGTCAGGTGGCGATAGAAGTTCAGCATTATCTCCAGAGTGACAACGCCCTCGCCCTCGTCGGCGTCCTGGTCGGCTTGCAGCACGTCGCGCAGGGCCGCCACGTCTTCTTCGCCGCGGTAGTGGCGGACCGTGAAGCCAGGGAGGGTTGGAAGGTCAAGCGGGTGAGCGGTCATGGCTGCCTCGGGAAGGGTTTACGGTAGACGGCTTCGCGCTTCACCGGGCGGAAGCCCATGGCTTCGTACACGCCCAGCGCGCCGGTGGGACTTTCGGTATCCACGCCCAAGGCGGCTTCGGTCATGCCGCGCGCCTTAAGCTCGCGCAGGTTCTCGGCCATGAGGGCGCGGGCCACGCCCTGCTTGCGGTACGGCCGGCGCACGCAGATGTTCTCGGTCCAGCCGCGCCGGCGGTTGAACTTCTCGTTCTGCTCGGCGATGATGTAGCCGAGCACCATGCCGGCCACTTCGTTGGTGGCCGTGTCCCAGGCCACTTTCCAAATCTCCGGCTGGAACTCGCGCTCGTCGTCGAGCCAGCGGGCATAGTCGTCGGCGGTGCGCTCGGTGTCGCCCCAGTGATCGCGGAAGGCTTCGACGTTGGCATCCCAAATGGCCTGGTAATGCTCAGGCTGCGCGGGGCGCACTTCCAGCCCGGCCGGCAGGCGCACGTCGGGGATGTCGTCCAAGTGCGGGCGGACCATCTCGTAAAAGTAGCGCACGGGCGTATAGCCGGCGCGTTCGATGAGGGCCAGGTTGGCGCGCGACTGCTCGATGGCGAAGGCCTGCCAGTAGGCGGGGGCGTCCGGCGAATGCGCTTGCTCGGCGGCGATGGCTTGGGCGCGGGCCTCCAGCCAGGCCAGCAGCGTGCGGCCCACGCCCTGTCCGCGCGCCTCCGGCCGCACGAAGCCGACGACCGGGTATTGGTAGGCCTCGACGCCGTCTTCTTTGACCCAGAAGGTGCGGCCATAGGCCACGAGGCCGGCCGGGCCTTCGACCAGCACGATGTCGCGGGCCGGGTCGGTGTTGGTCAGGTGGCGGTATTGGTTGAGCATGGTCGCCAGCGTGTCGACGTCTTCGTGCTGGTCGGCGGCCTTGCTGGCGCGCAGCACTTCAAGCATGGCGGGCACATCGGCTTCGCCGCGATAGGGGCGGAAGGTGAAGCCGGCCAGGGTGGGCAGTTCAAGGGCAAGCGTGGTCATGGTGACTCCTGTGATAAACGCAACAATGGCTCGAAAGGTATAAAGGGCAGGGCGGCCACGCTATGCATTCGCGCGCTCCCAGTCGGCGCGCAAAATGCCCATGGCGATGATGTCCGAGCGGCGGCCGTCGCGGCCTTCCCATTCGCGCTGATTGCCCTCGTGGACGAAGCCGCATTTTTCGTAGGCGCGGATGGCGCGGGCGTTCTCGGCGTTGGCCTCCAGGCTGACGCGCTCTAGATTGAGTTCGTGAAAGGCGAAGCGCAGCGCCAACTGCATGGCGGCGCTGCCGTAGCCGCGGCTCCAGTAGGCGCGGTCGCCGAGGCCGATGCCGACAAAGGCTTCGGCGTTCGACCAATCGCGGATCCACAGCCCGACGAAGCCAATGAAGGTGTCGTCGGCCGCCGTGTGGATGCCAAAGGGAAAGGCGTTGGGGCGCTCGGCGCGCTTCTCCAACTCGGCCTTCACCTGGGCGGCGATCTCCGGGCGCACGGCGTCGCTGTCGAGCCAGCGGCGGTACTCGGTGTCGTGCGACCAGCGCGCGAAGGCGGCGGCGTCGCGCTCGGGGTCGAGGGCGGCCAGCCGCACCAGCGGCCCGGCGTACAGGTTGGGGTAGCGCAGTTGGGTCAACATGGCTACTGGGCTCCGATCCCGGCCTGCCACTCACTGCGCAGCAGGCCCATAAGCAGCAGGTCGTGGCGCTGGTCGTCGCGCCGCAGCCGTTCGCGCTGCGTGCCTTCGTGCACGAAGCCGAGTTGTTCGTACACATGGATGGCGCGCAGGTTGTAGCTGAAGACTGAGAGCGTGACTCGGAAGAGGCTCAGTTCCATAAAGGCAAAGCGCAGCAGCAGGCGCATGGCTTCACGGCCGTAGCCCTGGCCCCAGGTGGCGCGGTCGCCCAGGCCGATGCCGATCCAGGCGTCGCGGTGGGTCCACTCGGGGATGATCAGGTCGAGCGTGCCGAGGAGGCGGTCATCCGCCAGCCGGCGCGCGACGAAGAAGTAGCCCGCCTGCTTAGGCTCGTCCACGCCTATATCCTCCTCGATCCACTCGCGCAGTTCGCGCAGGGTGCTCTGGCGGGCGACACCAGTATGCAGCAAGCGCAGAAACTCGCTGTCGCGCGACCAGGTGGCGACGGTGGGCAGGTCTTGGTCGAGGTCGATGGCGGCCAGACGCAGGCGCTCGCCTTGCAACGGATGGGCGGTCATGGCGTTGCTCCTGCCGTCGGTTGCCGCGCCACCCATTCCGGGCGCAGCAGGGCGTATTGCAGCGTGTCCCAGCGCTGGCCGTCGCGGGCCAGGGCCAGGCGGCGGCGCACTTCGAGCAGGAAGCCGTTGCGCTCCAAGAAGCGGGCGGCGCCGGTGTTGTAGCTGCCCAGGTAGGCGGCGATGCGGTGCAGGCCTAGCTCGTCGAAGCCGTAGCGCAGGATGAGGTCGAGTGCTTCTTGGCCGTAGCCCTGGCCCCGGTCGGCGGGCGCGCCCAGGCCCAGGTTGAGCTGGGCCACGCGGTGCATCCAGTCGATCTCTTGCAGGCGCACGAAGCCGATCAGCCGGCCGGGGGTGGGCGGGCCGCCCGCGACTGGCTGGTCCGCTGACGCGAGCCGCAGCATGAAGTGGAAGGTCTTGTCGGGCTCCTTCGCTAACTGCTCGTATTTCTTCTTCACCTGCCCTGGCGAGAGCGGGCGGGCCGGGGCAGTGTCGATCAGGCGCAGGTACTCGCCGTCGTGGGTCCAGGCCGACTCAATCGGCGCGTCGGTGTCAGGGTCGATGGGGGCCAGGCGCAGGCGCGGGCCGTCGAATAATTGGGTCATGCCAACTCCTCAGTCATTGGCGCGGGCCGGCGGGTAAGCGTGAGAAACACATCTTCCAGAGTGGCGCCGGCGTGCGGCGTCAGGCGCTGCTTCAGGGCGGCGGGCGTGTCGAGCGCGATCAGCCGCCCGGCATCGACCACGGCCACGCGGTCGCACAGGCGCTCGGCTTCGGCCATGTCGTGCGTCGTGAGCAGCACGGTGGTGGCGTGCGTGTCGCGCAGCTCGCGGATGAAGTCTTGCACGTCGCGGCGGGCGCGCGGGTCGAGGCCGGTGGTGGGCTCGTCGAGCAGCAGCACGCTGGGCTCGGCCAAGAAGGCGCGGGCGATGGCCACCTTTTGCTGGGTGCCGCGGCTGAGCGACTCCATGGGCCGGTAGAGCGCGGCGGCGGGCAGGCCCAGCCGCTGCAGCAGGGCCAGCACGCGCCGGCGGGTTTCGGCCGGGCGGCCGGCGTACTGCCGCGCGCCGTAGAGCAGGTTCTCGACCGGCGAGAGCTTCTTGAAGAAGGCCATGTCGGGCGTCACCAGGCTGAAGGCGCGGGCGGTGCTGCCGACAAGGGCGGCCTGCCCGGCATCGGGTGTGAGCTGCTGGGCCAGCAGGCGCACCAGCGTGGTTTTGCCGCTGCCGTTGGGGCCGACGACGCCGAAGATCTCGCCGCGCCGCACGTCGAACGTGAGGTGATCGACGGCCACGGTGGCGCGGGCGGCCGGGCGCGCTTCGCCGCCGACGCGGGTGAGCGGGCTATGGGGTTGGGGGGCAAAGGCTTTGACCGCGTGGTCGACGCGGATGGCCAAGTCACACATGGGAACCTCCCCAGCGCACGACGCACTGAGCGAAAAAAACGGGCCGCGAGCGATAGGACTATCGCGCTCACGGCCCGCTCAGGGCTTGGGTCGGCAAAAAAAAGACCGTGGGCGCTTACTGCTGCGCCCACGG
>JAYUUW010000315.1:0-5556 GCA_043754665.1 Anaerolineales bacterium
TGCCCGCCATCACCGCCAAGCTGATCGCGGCCGGGCGCAAAGCGACCACGCCGGTGGCCGTCATCCACTGGGGCACCACCGCGCACCAGCAAGTGCTGGTGGGCACGCTGGCCGACATCGCCACCGTGGCGAAGGACGTGCCGCCGCCGGCCACCATCGTCATTGGTGAAGTGGTGGCGCTGCGGGCCGCGCTGACCGCTGGACTGCCCGAAGAACTCGCGCCGCTGGCGGCTGACTGGCCGGTCGAGGCGCTGCAAACCAAATCTGTGGTTTCGGATTGAGAACTAATATGACTGATGCGAGTGTTGTGCCTACGAATGCCTGGACGCCCGAACGCCTGCGGGCCACGTCGGCGGCGTTTGAAACCGCCGCGCCAGCCGATGTGCTGCGCTGGGGCGCGGACACCTTCGCGCCGAAGCTGGCGCTAGCCACCGGCTTTGGGCCGGAAGGCGTGGTGCTGATGCACCTGGTATCGCAGGCGGCCCCGGCGACCACCATCTTCTACATCGACACCGGGCTGCTGTTTGAAGAGACCTATGCCCTGCGAGATGCGCTGGCCGAGCGGCTGGGGCTGACCTTCACCCGCGTCTCGACCGACCTGACGGTCGAGGCGCAGGCCGAGGCGCACGGGCCGCGGCTGTGGCGGCGCGAGCCGGATGCCTGCTGCGAAATCCGCAAGGTGGCCCCGCTGCGGGCCTTCTTGAAGACGCAGGCCGCCTGGATCACCGCCATCCGCCGGGACCAGACGCCCCAGCGCGCCAACGCCGGGCTGACCGAGTGGGACCGGACCAACGGACTGGTGAAGCTCAACCCGCTGGCGCGCTGGACCACCGAGCAGGTGTGGGCGCACATTCACGACAACGACCTGCCCTACAACCCGCTGCACGACCAGAACTTTCCGAGCATCGGCTGCTGGCCGTGCACCTCGCCGGTGGCGGCGGGGGCCGACCCGCGTTCCGGCCGCTGGGCCGGCACCACCAAGGTCGAGTGCGGCATTCACTTCAATCTGCCGGCTGCAACGCCGGCCCATTCTATGGCGCTGGCCGAGCAACCGGCCGCCCGCGATTAGAGGTCTTAGTTCCGTGTCGAATACGAACGTTTCATCCTTAATTGCTCCCTATGGCGGCCAACTGGTCGATTTGTTGGTCGCGCCCGACGCCCTGGCCGCCCAGCGCGCCTATGCCAACCGGCTGCCGTCCATTCAACTCTCGGAGCGGTCGGTGTGCGATTTGGAACTGCTGGCGACCGGCGGCTTTTCACCGCTGAACCGCTTTATGGATCGGGCCGATTACACCCGCGTGCTGGCCGAGATGCGGCTGGCCAATGGGCAAATCTTCCCCATCCCGATCACTTTGCCGGTGGCCCCCAGCCTAGCCCTCAAGCTCGACAGCGATGTGGCCCTGCGCAACAGCAAGAACGACCTGCTGGCGATCTTGACCATTGAAGAGATTTACGACTGGGATTTGAACGAAGTGGCGCAGGCGGTGTTCGGCACGCTCGACCCGCGCCACCCGTTGGTGGCCGAGATGCACCGCTGGGGCACCGTGAACCTCTCCGGCCGCCTGCAGGTGCTGCGCCTGCCCGAGCACGCCGACTTCCGCCCGCTGCGCCTGACCCCGGCCCAAGCCCGCACGCGGCTGGCCGAGTTCGGCCGTGACAATGTGGTGGCCTTTCAGACGCGCAATCCGCTGCACCGCGTGCATGAGGAACTGACCAAGCGCGCCACCGAGGAAGTGGACGGCGTGCTGCTGCTTCACCCGGTGGTGGGCATGACCAAGCCGGGCGATGTCGATCACTTCACTCGCGTGCGCACGTATGAGGCGCTGGCCAACCGCTACTACGCGCCGGGGCGCATTCTGCTGGCGCTGCTGCCGCTGGCCATGCGCATGGCCGGGCCGCGCGAGGCGCTGTGGCACGCCGTCATCCGCCGCAACTTTGGGGCCAACCACCTGATCGTGGGGCGCGACCACGCCGGCCCCGGCAACGACAGCACCGGCAAGCCGTTCTACGGCCCGTATGACGCGCAGGAACTGGTGGCGCAGTACGGCCCGGAGCTGGGCATGGGCATGGTACCGTTCAAGGAATTGGTCTACCTGCCGGACGAGGACCGCTACGAAGAGAGCGACAAGCTGCCGACCGGGGCCAAGACGGCCTCGATCTCGGGGACGCAGGTGCGCACCAAGTACCTGAGCGCCGGGCGGGAATTGCCGGAATGGTTCACGCGGCCGGAAGTGGCCGCGATCATGGCGGAGAGCTACCCGCCGCGCCACCGCCAGGGGGTGTGCGTGTGGCTGACCGGCCTGAGCGGCGCGGGCAAGAGCACCACCGCCGAGGCCCTGGTGGAACTGCTGCTGGAGCGCGGGCGGCAGGTGACGCTGCTGGACGGCGATGTGGTGCGCACGCACCTCTCGAAGGGGCTGGGCTTCAGCGCCGAGGACCGCGACATCAACATCCGCCGGATTGGGTATGTGGCGAGCGAGATCGTGCGGCACGGCGGGGTGGTGATTGCCGCTGCAGTGAGCCCCTACCGCGCCACACGCAATGAAGTGCGCCAGATGGTGGATGCCGAGCGCTTTGTGGAAATCTTCGTGGACACGCCGCTGGAGGTGTGCGAGGCGCGCGATGTGAAAGGGATGTATGCTAAGGCGCGGCGCGGCGAGATCAAGGGCTTTACGGGGATCGACGACCCGTATGAGGCCCCGCTGAACCCAGAACTGACGCTGCGCACGGTGGGCGCGACGCCGCTAGAGAACGCCGAAGCGGTGCTCAGCTATCTGCTGGAGGCCGGTTTCGTGCGCAACGCCGCCCACACGACTGTGCCGGCCGAGGTGACACCCGTCCTGGTGACGGCCAACTAGGGGGAGACCTCACCCCCGGCCCCTCCCCGGTGCGGGGATGGGTGACTGTGTGATGAGTAAATAGCTCGACACTCCGGTTGGGTGAGACAGAGGCTGAGGACGCGGTGACGCATTACCCAGTTTTTCTTGACCTGACAGGCCGGCTGGTGGTGGTGGTCGGCGGCGGCACGATTGCGCAGGGCAAGATCGAGGGGCTGCTCACTGCGGGGGCGTGCGTGCAGATCATCGCGCCCACGCTGACACTGGAACTGCAAACGCTGGTCCGCGAGGGGCGGGTGGATTACACCGCCCGCCCCTACGCTGCCGGCGACCTGGCGGGGGCCGACCTCGCCATCAGCGCCACGAACGACCGCGCCGTCAACGCGCAGGTGTGGCAAGACGCCACCGCCGCCCATATCTGGGTCAACGTGGTCGACGATCCCCCTCACTGCACCTTCATTGCTCCTTCTGTCGCGCGGCGCGGCGACCTGACCGTGGCGGTATCCACGGGCGGCAAAGCGCCGGTGCTGGCCGTGCGCGTACGCGAACAGATCGAGGCGCTGCTGGGCGACGAGCACGCGCAGTTCCTCGAGCTGGCGGGCCGCCTGCGCGCGCCGATCGCCGAGCGCTACCCCAACTTTGCTGAACGCAAACGCCTGTGGTACGCCATCGTTGACTCGGACGTGCTGGCGGCGCTGAAGCGCGGCGATGAGGCGGCGGCGCGGCAGACCATCGCGGCCATCACCGGCATCACGCTCGCGCCGAGCGAGCCCGCGCCATGAGCGCCGACCACGTGGTGCTGGGCACGCGGCCGTCGCGGCTGGCGCGCTGGCAGACCGACTGGGTGCGCGGCCAACTGCAGGCGGCGTGGCCGGGGCTGCGGGTGGAAGTAAAGCTGTTCACCACCGCCGGCGACCGCAACCTCGACCAACCGCTGCCGGAGTTCGGCACGAAGGGCGTGTTCACGGCCGACCTGGAACGGGCGCTGCTGGCGGGCGCGATCGACCTGGCGGTGCATTCGCTGAAAGACCTGCCGGTGGACGACGCGCCCGACACGGCGCTGGGCGCGATCTGTGCGCGGGCCGACGCGCGCGATGTGCTGGTATTTGCGACAGCTCACCACCTTAACGACTTACCGCCCGGGGCGCGGGTGGGCACGTGCAGTGTGCGGCGCACGGCGCAACTGCTGGCGCAGCGGCCGGACCTGAGCATTGTGCCGGTGCGCGGCAACGTAGACACGCGGCTGGCGAAGGTGAAGCGCGGCGACTACGACGCGATAGTGTTGGCGGCGGCCGGGCTGGTGCGGCTGGGGCTGAGCGAGCACATCGGCCAGTACCTGAGCCTGGAGGAGATGCTGCCCGCGCCGGGGCAGGCCGCGCTGGCGGTGCAGTGCCGCGCCAACGATGCCACCGCGTTGGCATGGCTGGCCGCGCTGGATGACCCGGCGGCGCGGGCGGCGACGACGGCCGAGCGCACTTTCCTGAAGGCGCTGGGCGGCGGCTGCTCGGCGCCGATTGCGGCCTACGCCCACGCGGTGACGGCCGGGCCGCCCGCCGGTGAGCACTGCCGCCGCGCCACCGGCGCCCCGAGCGCGGTGGAACTGACCGGACTGGTGACCAGCCCCGATGGGCAGGAGTCGGTGACCGTCATGGGCAGTAGCGCGGAGGTGGTGAGGCTGGGCACAGATCTGGCCCGGCTGGCGCTGATCGAGGGCGCGGGCGCCTGGTTGTGAGTGCGTTGAGTACAACGGCACCGCGCTGGCGGTTGACGCTTCGCAGCGCAGCTACACATGGCGAAGCCGGCCTACGCCGGCTGGGACTGCAACGCACAATGCGCTACGGTCACCAAGAGCAGTTGCACCGGTGATGCATAGGGCCTCTAGTTTACGCGGCAAGCGCATTGTCATCACCCGCGCGGCGGCGCAGGCGGCCGAGGCCGGGCGGGCGCTGGCCGAGCGCGGTGGCGTGCCTCTTTACTTTCCCACGATACACATAGCCCCCGCCGCCGACCCTGGCCTGCTGGATGACGCTCTGTGGAATGCCAAGGCATTTGATTGGATCGCCTTCACTAGCGCCAATGCGGTGCGGGCGGTGGGCGACCGGCTGACAGTGCTGGGGCTGACCATCGAAGCGCTGCATGGCCCGGCGCTGGCGGCCATTGGCCCGGCGACGGCGGCGGCGCTGAGTGGTTGGGGACTATCCGCGACCGTGCTGCCGGACGAGGCAACAGGCGAAGCGCTGGCGGCGGCGCTGGGCGAGGTGCGCGGCCGGCGCGTGCTGCTGCCGCAAGGCGACATCGCCCGGCCGCAACTGGCGGCGGCGCTAACTGCCGGCGGGGCGCAGGTGACGGCGGTGACAGCGTATCGTACGCTGACGGCGGCACCGGATGCGTCGGCCCTGGCTGAGTTACAGCGCGGCGTGGATGCGGTGACGTTCGCCAGCCCGTCGGCGGTGGCGGGCTGGGCGGCGCTGGGGTTGCCCACGCCGCCGGTGGTCGCCTGCATCGGCCCGACGACGGCCGAGGCGGCGCGGGCGGCGGGGCTGACGGTGAATGTGGTGGCTGGGGGGGCACACACGTGGGCGGCGCTGCTCGACGCGCTGGGGGAGTATTGGAAAGGCTGACCTCTCCCCCGGCCCCTCCCCGGAGCGGGGATGGGTGACTTTTTGACACGCGAGTGGTCAGGCAACGATTGAGTGGGGAGCGAGCGCGCACGGCGCTC
>JAYUUW010000316.1:0-2328 GCA_043754665.1 Anaerolineales bacterium
GGGCGGCCGTCAGATGTGACGGCCGCCCTTTTGGGTTCTGAACTACACCCGGCAGGCTTAGCGCAGGTTGGCGCGCAGGCCTTCCAGCCGGCCGGACACCGAAGCGTCCACGACCTTGTCGCCCAGGCGGATGACGATGCCGCCCAAGATGGCGGGATCGACGCGGAACACCACCGCCGGCGAGCCGCCCAGCTTGGCGACCACATCCTGCCGCACGATGTCCTGCTCAGCCGAGGTCAGCGGCAGGGCGCTGGTCACTTCGGCGGCGTTGCCGCTCACCTGCTCACCCTCCAGCATGGCAAACTTGCCGCCCTTAATGCCGCTGAAGAACTCCTCAATCAGCGTGTGCTGGCGCTTCTCGTCCAGCGCCTCGCCAATCACCTTCTGCGCCGCGGCCAGGGCCAGCGCGGCCACTTGCCCGCGCAGGTCGGCCAGAATGCGGTTGCGCTCCAGCGCGCCGTCTTCCTGCGCCGTGTGCAGAATGCGGGTGCGCTCGGCCTCGGCGGCGGTGCGCACATCGGCGGCGGCCTTCTCGGCCCGCTCGGTCGCCTCGGCCACGCGCTTGTTGGCGTCGGCCTGCGCCCCGGCGATGATCTTCTGCGCGTCCTTCTCAGCGTTGGCGCGGGCTTCCGACGCGATGCGCGCGTCTTCCAGGCCCTGCGCAATGCGCTGCTTGCGCTGCTCCAGCAGGTTGACGATCGGGTTGTAGGCCCAGGCCGTCAACACGATCATCACGATGATGAAGTTGAAGAGCTGTACAACGAAAAAACCCAGATTGATGCCTAATGCTTCCATGTACCGCTCCTTAAGCCGCGAAGATGATGATCAGGGCGACGGCCAAGCAGTAAATGGCGACGGCTTCGGCGAAGGCAATCCCCAGAATCATGTTGGTCTGGATCGTGCCGGTGGCATCGGGGTTGCGGCCCATCGCTTGCACCGCGCCGCTGGTGACGATACCAATGCCGGCGCCGGCGCCGACCGCGCCGATCATGGCCAAACCGGCGCCGATGAAGCGCATGGCATGCAGGAAAACTTCGGGGTAAGCGGGATCCATGGTGTCAACTCCTCCGAGTCACAGGGGCTAAATGATTAATGGGCGGGTGCAGCAGCGGCCGCTTCGTGCGGCTCACCATGGTCGTCGCCGTGATGGCTGACGGTGGCCTGGCTCATGAACACCAGGGCCAGCATGGCGAAAACGTAGGCTTGAATGATGCCCACAAAGATTTCCAGGGCATAGAGCATGCTCGGCACCACCACCGCTGTCAGCGCGCCCACGATCGAGAGCAGCAGCGCGCCGGCGAAGATGTTGCCGAAGAGACGAAAGCCAAAACTGAGGATCTTGGAGAACTCGCTGACCAGCTCCAACAGGCCGACGCCGAAGTCAATGACGCCGAAGAACGGCCGGTTGATCATGCCGCCGGTGTTGAAGAACTTGCCGAAGTAGCGCGCGCCCAAGGCCCACACGCCCATCACCTGCACCATCACCACGGCGATGACCGCCAGGGCAAAGGTGAAGTTCAGGTCGGTGGCGGCGCCGCGCAGGAACGGCACGACCACGCAGCTCGTGCACATGCCGGCCGCTTCGCCTTCCACGGCGTGCTCGGCGTCTTCACCCTCGGCGGCGTGGGCCACTTCCACCGGGTGCGAGCCGTCGGTGGCATACAGGGCCAGGCCGGGGACGATCTGCACCGGGGCATAGCCCGTCAGGCTGCCGTGCGCCTGCTCCAGCCAGCCGATGGTCTCAAAGCCGGGGATGACGCGGATGATGTTCGTCATGAAGACCAGCATGAAGATGGTCGCCATGATCGGGAAAATCTTGCGCGCCCACTTGCCGGCCGTGCTGTCAGTGGCGTTCCACAGGAACTCGATCAGGAACTCCCAGAAGTTGTAGAAGCCCTGGGGCACCTGCTTGCCGCTCTTCACCCAGCGATAGCCGCTGAAGGCCAGCAAGAACAGCAGCACATCTGCCACCAGCGTGGAGAGCAGGGTGTTGGTCAGCCACGCGCCGTGCCACACCGGCTCACCGGGCAGCACCACCGCCGGGCTCACTGGCGTGAAGACGCCCTTGACCACAAAGGCCAAGTAGCCGCCGCCGATGATCAGGGCCAGCACAATCCAGCGTTTGAACCCGATGCCACGCGGCTTAGTTGTCGTCGCGGTCGATGTCACGATTGCGTTCCTCCTTGACGCCCGGCGTTTTAGCTTTCGGCGGAGCGGCCCGATGAATATCGGCCACAGCCCGTAACGCCACGCGATATATGATGTAGAG
This sequence comes from Anaerolineales bacterium, assembly GCA_043754665.1. Lineage (GTDB taxonomy): Bacteria > Chloroflexota > Anaerolineae > Anaerolineales > UBA6663 > JADZEK01. The sequence continues at coordinate 2,270 of JAYUUW010000316.1, forward strand.
CAAGGTCGGGAAACTTACCAGCAGCAACAGCACGGTGAACAACGGGCGCGTGCCGAGCA
>JAYUUW010000317.1:0-5296 GCA_043754665.1 Anaerolineales bacterium
GGTAAAGTTCATGGAAGACCCAAAGCGGCCCGCCCGCCGCCAGCAGCCCCAGGCCGGTCGGCCCCTGCTCAGTGGGGTTGCCGGCCAGCCGGTCGATGAGGGCGGTCTGCAGCAGGAACAGGCCAATGGCCGCCAGCACCGCGCCGGCCCCGGCCCAGCCGAGGGTGTACAGGTGAAACAGGGCGCGCGTGGCCGGCGACTGCGGCAGGGTGGGCCGGGCGGTGAGCCAATGGTGATAGAACCAGAGCGCGCCCATGAGCAGCCCACTGATGGCGCTGCCAAGCAGGGTTTGGAGGAGGGTGGTGGTGTCGACCGCGCCGCGCACGCCGATGAAGCGGGCCAAGGTGTTGACGCCGCTGAACACGGCGGTGGCCAAGGCGACGAGGAACATGGCCTGCGTGGCGTAGAGATAGAAGTGGTGCAGGAACGCGCCGCGCTCGGCCTGCCCTAGCTCTGTTGGGGCCGGGTCGCGCCGGGCGCCGGCCAGCACCCACAGCCAGTGGCCCAGGAAGATCGGCGTGGCCACGATGAGGATGGCCAGCTGCAGCGTGAAGTAAAAGGCATCCAGCCCGTTCGCGCCGACGGCCCAACTGACCACGCCGCCCAGCAGCGTCCGCAGCGCCCCCGCCGCGGCTTGCAGGCTGATGAAGCAAACGACATATTGGTACAGGCGGCGAATCGTGATCACAGTTGTTCCTTCAGCATGGGCATCTTGAGCCCGTGGCGGCGAGCGGCGGCCATGGCCTCCGGGTAGCCGGCGTCGGCGTGGCGCACAATGCCCATGCCAGGGTCGGTGGTGAGCACGCGCTCCAGGCGGCGGGCGGCCGCCGGTGTGCCGTCGGCCACGATGACCTGGCCGGCGTGCTGTGAGTAGCCGATGCCCACGCCGCCGCCATGATGGAACGAGACCCAGGTGGCCCCGCCCACGGCGTTGATGAGGGCGTTGAGGATCGGCCAATCGCTGATGGCGTCGGAGCCGTCGCGCATGGCCTCGGTCTCGCGGTTGGGGCTGGCGACCGAGCCGGCATCCAAATGGTCGCGGCCGATGACGAGGGGCGCGGACACGATGCCCTGCGCCACCAGTTCGTTGAAGCGCAGGCCGGCGCGGGCGCGCTCGCCGTAGCCCAGCCAGCAGATGCGCGCGGGCAGCCCCTGGAAGCTAACTTTCTCCCGCGCCAGCGTGAGCCAGCGGCGCAAATGCTCATCCTCGGGGAAGAGCTCAAGCACGGCCTCATCGGTACGGTAGATGTCTTCCGGGTCGCCGGAGAGCGCCACCCAGCGGAACGGGCCTTTGCCTTCACAGAACAGCGGGCGCACATAGGCCGGCACGAAGCCGGGGTAGTCGAAAGCGTTTTTCACGCCGGCGTCGAAGGCGCGCTGGCGCAGGTTGTTGCCGTAGTCGAACACCTCCGCGCCCTGTTGGCGAAAGGCGAGCATGGCCTCCACCTGGCGGGCCATGGCCCCGGCGGCGTGGCAGGCATATTCGCCGGGCTTATCGCGGCGCAGCGCGTCGGCCTCGGCCAGCGTGAAGCCGGGCGGCACGTAGGCCAGGTAATCGTGCGCGGGGGTCTGGTCGGTGACAACATCGGGCGTGACGCCGCGCAGCACCAGTTCAGGGTAGATGGCGGCGGCGTTGCCGATCAGGCCGATGGAGCGCGGCGTCTCTGCGGCGAGCGCCTCCTGCACCAGCGTCATGGCCTCTTCGAGCGTGTCTACCACCACATCAATGTAGCCCGTCTCCAGGCGGCGCTGGGCGCGGGCCGGGTCCACTTCGACCATGAGGGCCACGCCTTCGTTGAGCGTGACGGCCAGCGGCTGCGCGCCGCCCATGCCGCCGAGGCCGGCACTGAGGACGAGCTTGCCGCGCAGGCTGGGCCAGCCGCGCAGGCGGGCGAGCGCGCCGAGCGTCTCGTAGGTGCCCTGCAAAATACCCTGGCTGCCGATGTAAATCCACGAGCCGGCGGTCATCTGCCCGTACATGATGAGGCCCTTGGCGGCCAAGTCGTCAAACACCGGCTGGGTGGCCCAATGCGGCACGAGGTTCGAGTTGGCGATGAGCACGCGCGGCGCGTCGGCGTGTGACTTGAAGACGACGACGGGTTGGCCGGACTGGACCAGCAGCGTCTCGTCGTCTTCCAGGTCTTTGAGCGTTTCCAGAATGGCGTCGTAGGCTTCCCAACTGCGGGCGGCCTGGCCGCGCCCGCCGTAGACCACCAGGTCGTCGGGGCGCTCGGCCACGGCCGGGTCGAGGTTGTTTTGGAGCATGCGGTAGGCGGCTTCTTGCCCCCAGCCTTTGCAGGTGAGGGTGCGGCCGTGCGGGGCGTGGATGACGCGGGCCATGGGAGGACTCCTTTACGACGTGAGGAGATTATAGGAGCGAAAAGCTTTGGCCACGAATTTCACGAATTACACGAATGGGGTGAGGGGAGCTAGGGGGCCGCGCCAGGGGCGGAGGAAGTGAGATCGCCGTCATCGCCAGCCATGCGTAGGGTGTATTTCAGGCCGGAGCAGTTCCCGGCTTAGACATCCGCCGGCCGTCGCCCACCCGCCGGATTTGTCATTCCGAATACGCCATGGCGCTGCGCGCCAGCCCTCACGGAAAAAACAATGCCCAGGCGCTGCCTCCCCATGATTCCATTGTCATTTCGAACCCCGCCTCAGGCGATTGGCGCTCACGCTGCCTTCAAGCGGGTGAGAAATCTCACCATGATTCTCCTTGCCGCACCCCGGCCGGACGCAAGTTTCTGAGCAACCCGGCCTCAGGCCGTCCGACCTGGCGCTCCCCTCTGGCCGGTGAGGAATCCGCAACGTGGACCCACCCAGCCCTGCGCCCAGCCGCGCCGCCCTGACATGTTATGAGCAACCCGGCCTCAGGTATTTTGGCGCAGCGCTCCCCTCTGGCCGGTGAGGCGCAGCGTCTCGGCCGAGACCAAAACGAACGCGTCTCGCCCCCAGCCTGAAATTCGCCACCGTGCGTAGGGGCGTTCGCAAGCCCAGGGCTTTATCCTGGGCCGAACGCCCGGCAGGCGCTGGGCTATAATCGCGGCAGCGGATAAGCCAAGCGACCAGAGGATGGAGCAGCGATGGAAGCCATTGAGGCGATAATGACGCGGCAGTCGGTGAAGAACGTGCGGCCAGACCCGGTGCCGCGGGCGTTGATTGAAAAACTATTGGCGGCCGGGGCGCAGGCGCCCAACCATCACAAGGTGCGGCCGTGGCGGTTTGTGGTGCTGGCCGGCGCGGCGCGCGAGGCGCTGGGCGAGGCCCTGGCCCAGGCGCTCATCCAGCGCAATCCGGCGGCGGCGGCCGATTCGGTGCTGGTGGCGGTGGAGCGGGCCAAGCCGCTGCGCGCCCCGGTGCTGATTGCGATTGGCGTGGACAAGGCGACGGCTCCGAAAGTCGTGGAATACGAGAACGTGTGCGCGGCGGCGGCGGCGGCTGAGAACATTCTGCTGGCGGCGCACGCGCTGGGGCTGGGCGGCATGTGGCGCTCGGGCGAGGTGATCTTTGACCCGGCGGTACGGCTGGCGCTGGGCTTTGAGGCCGATCAGCAGGTGGTGGGCTTCTTATACATCGGCTATCCAGCGGCGGAGATGCCCGCGCCCAACCGGCCGGGGGCCGAGGACCGCACGGTGTGGCGGTGGGAGTAGAGGTCGGAGGTCAGAAGTCGGAGGTCAGATGATTTTTGATTTTCGATTTCTGAATGTTGATTGCGGGATTGGAAGACCGTCAGGGAGTAGCCAAGGCAGCGAGGGCAGCAGAGAGCGCTCATGCAGGTTAGTAGTGGCTTAAGAATAGAAGACGGCGGCAGTCGGGTGACTGCCGCCGTTGTGTTTAACGAGCGGACGACTACGGCTTAGGCGCGCAGGGCGCTGAAGCGCAGGAAGGAGCCGTCGTGGGCGAAGCGCAGGTCGCGCAGGCCGGCGGCTTCGAGCAGCGCCGTGAGCGCGGCGGTGGGGCGCAGGCCCGGCAGGTAGCGGCGGCCCAGGCGCACCAGCGCGGCGTTGACGGGCGCGCCATCCTCAATCAGTGAGACGCCGGCAACCGGCGCGCTGGGCCGTGTGGCGCGCACCATTTGCGTCAACTCGCGCTCGGGCGTGGCGTAGCGGTGCAGGCCGTTGGTCCACAGACCATCCATCACCTTGTCTTGAATCGGCAGCAGGCGCGGAATGCCGCGCACAAAGTACAGGTTGGTCAGGCCGGCGGCGCGGGCGCGGCGGCGCACCTCGAGCAGCACATCCCACTTGTTGCTCAGGCACACCACGCGGGCGCGCGGGTTCGCGCCGGCCATTTCCACCTCATAGGTGCCGCGCCCGGCCGGCACCGAGAGCACCCAGCCCTGCCCCGCGCCGGAGGCCACCGCGCTGGAGAAGGCGGCGTTGCCGGCGTGGCTGCGCCCGGCCAGCGCCAGGCCAATCGGGCGGATGAGGTCTTGCACCCAACTGTCATCGGAGACCAACTGCTCGGCGGGCGCGGCCAGCGGCGCAATGAAGTCGGGGATGCCGTCGAGCAGGGCATAGCGCGCACCAGTCGAGGCGTCGACCAGGGCCTGGCCGTCGAAGTCCAGCTGCCGGCCGCCGCCGGGCGCGGCCAGCACCTCCAGCAGCTCGGCCGCAAACGGCGCGCGCAGCGGGCGGTAGCGCGCGCGGATGCGCTGCTGTTCTTTGACGACGATATAGGCCACCGTGCCGGCGGAGAGCGCCCCCACGGCCACCGAGGCCAGCGCGCCAAAGAGCGAGCGGCGGCGGCGGCGCGTGGCGCGAATTTGCTGGCGCGCCTCAGCCACTTTGTGGGCCACGCCGTTGGCCGGGGCCACGCGGTCGAGCGCGCGTTCGGCCAGCGGCAGCACGCGGCGCACCAGGCGGTCGGCGCGGGTGTCGGGCAAGTCCACGGCCGGGCGGCGGCTGAGGGCGGCCTCGGCGGCGCGCAGCCCCAACCCTAGAACCTCGAGAATGGTTTCAGGTTTCATTGTCCTAAGCGCTCAGCGCGGAAAGCTGCCGGCGCGGCCCGCCGGGCGCGGCAGCTCGCAGCCATAAGGGATGGTGCAGGGCAGGTCGGGGTCACGGTTATTCAGCAGGGCGTTGACGGCCTTATCGAGGAACAGGGTGCGGGCGTCGCGCGCCTCCTGCGTGGCGTCGTCGAGCGCACCGATGTAGCGGGCCAGGCCCTGGCGGTCGAGCACAAAGAAGTGCGGCGTGGTCTCGGCCTTATATAGGTCGGCCACGCGGTGGTCAAAATCCATCACCACCGGGTAGCGCAGGTGGCGGTTCTGGGTCTCGTAGCGGATTTGGCTTTC
>JAYUUW010000318.1:0-6094 GCA_043754665.1 Anaerolineales bacterium
GCTTCATCCGCAGCAGCGTGCAGTACCCAGTCTACTTGCTGGCGATCCGGTAGACCTGGCAGGCGCAAACAGGGGGAGTGCTATAATCCGGTGCAAGACCCGAACCATGAGCGACAATTCAAGCCGGACTCTTACGAACGCGCGCGTGCGGCGCACCATGCTGGCGATTCAGGATGTGATGGGCCTGAGCGGCCTAACCACGATTCTGCGCCAGGCAGGTTTGCAGCGCTACGCCAACGCCCTGCCCCCGGCCAACAGCGAGCCAGGGCTGCGCGCCACTGAGTACGCCACCCTGATGCAGGCGATTGAAAACTACTATGGCCGGGGCGCGCGCGGCACGCTCATGCGCATTGGCTATGCCTCGTTCCAGCGGTTGGTGAAAGGCCAGGCGGTGCCGGCGGCGGCCTATCGGGTGCTGTTCCGGCTGCTGCCGATGCAGTGGCGGCGCTTGCAGGTGCTGCGCTGGCTGGCGGGCGAACTGGCGGGGCCGGGCGGCAAAGTGACGGTGCACCTGGACGACCGCCGCATCAACGTGGTCGACCACACCAGCGATGCCACCACCGGCCGCCAGCGCGACCTGCCGATCTGCTGGGAGACAGTGGGCGAAATTCAGGAAGCGCTCAAATGGGGCACCGGGCTGGAATACGAGGTGAGCGAGATGGCCTGCCGCGCCCAGGGCGACGCCGCCTGCCGCTTTGAAGTGGGAGACCCCATTGGCTAACAGTCCCGTTTTGGCGCAAGGCATGTTGACAGCCAGCGACGGCGTTACACTGCGCACGCAGTTGTGGACACCAGAGCGCGCGACCAAGGCGCTGGTGGTGCTCACCCACGGCCACGGCGAGCATTCCAGCCGCTATGGGCATGTGGCCGCGGCGCTGGCGGCGGGCGGCTATGCGGTGGCGGCCTACGACCTGCGCGGCCACGGCCGGAGCGGCGGGCAGCGCGGGCATACGCCCAGCTATGCGCAACTGCTGGCCGACCAGCACACAGTGGTCGCGTGGGCCAGGCGGACAGTGCCGACAGCCAAGTGGTTCTTGTATGGCCACAGCATGGGCGGGCAGATTGTGCTGGCCTACGCGCTGGACCATAAACCAGACGCAGCGGGCGTGGTGGTCACCGCGCCGTGGCTGCGGCTGAAGTTCACGCCACCGGCGTGGAAGGTGCAGCTGGGGCTGACGATTGGCAAGGTGTGGCCGAGCTTTGCGATGTCGAGCGGGCTGGATAAGAGCCAGCCGCTGTCGCACGACACCGGTCATTTGAACAGCATGCCGGAGCTGGCCCTCTCGCACACGCAGATTACCGCGCGGCTGGGGGCCGATGCGCTGACGCACGGCGCGGACCTGCTGACGCGGGCGGCCGAGTTCAAGTACCCGCTGCTGATTATGCACGGCGCGGACGACCAGATTATGGACCCGGAAGGCACGCGCCTGTTCTACGCGGCGGCGGGCAGCGCCGACAAAATCCTCAAGGTCTACCCCGAGCTATTCCACGAAATTCACAACGAGCATCCGGCCCAGCGCGGCGCGGTACTGGCCGACATCGGCGCGTGGCTGGACGCGCACGGCTGAGCGCACGGCCCATTACCGCAAAGCTGGGGCGGGCTGAAACGCACGGTGCGGCGCAGTGGGCCGAGTAACGATTGGCGGTTGGTCGCCCTCTTTCCCCCGGCCCCTTTCCCCTGAAAGGGAAAGGGGTGACTGGAGGACAGGCCAATGGATTCGCTTGGTGGTTGGTGCGCGCCTAAAACCCCGCCACACCCAGCGCGTGCAGGATGGCGACGATGAGGGGCGCGATGATGAGGGCCGGCAGGTAGTTGGCCACGCGGATGGGGCGCAGTTCGAGCAGTGAACCGAAGCCGATGCCCATAATCAGCAGGCCGCCCACGGCCGTCATTTCGTTGATCATGGGTGTGGTCAGCAGGCTTTGGGCCAGCGAGGCCAGCAGCGTGAGGCCGCCCTGGTAGATGAGAATCACAATCACGCTGAACAGCACGCCAACGCCCAGCGAGGCCGAGAAGGCCAGCGCCGCGAAGCCGTCGAGCAGCGATTTGACCGCCAGTAGTTGGTAATTGCCGGTCAGGCCGTCTTGAATGGCCCCGAGGATGGTCATGGGGCCGACGCAGAACACCAGGCTGGCCGAGACGAAGCCTTTGACGAAGCGGGCCGCGCCCTCGCTGTCGGCGCTGCGGGCGAAGCGCCTCTCCAGCCAGCCGCCGAAGCGCTTGAGCAGCGCGTCGATATTGATCCACTCCCCCAGCACGCCGCCTAGCAGCGCCGCGCCGAGCACAATCAGCGCGTTCTGCGAGTCCAAGAACATCTTGACGCCCAGCGCGATGGTGAACAGGCCCAGCGCCCACAGCACGGTCTCGCGCAGACGCTGGGGCATGCGCCCGCCCACGAATGTGCCCAGGCTGCCGCCCAACAGCACGGCGATGATGTTCAGGATGGTTCCCGTCATGTAGGCGCTCCGCAGGGTAAACGTGGCGGCAGTTGAGGGCGGGATTATAATGCCCGGCATGACCCGAGGCCAACGGCTGCGCAACCTGGCGGGCTATATGGTAGTCACCGCCCTGTTGGCGACCATCATCTTCATGGTGGTGGCGCGGCGGCCGGCGGGCCTGCCGGTGACCCTGCCGGGGCCGGCCACGCCGTTGCCGCTGCGGGTGCATGTGGTGGGGGCGGTGGCCGCGCCAGGGGTCTACGCCCTGCCCCCCGGCAGCATCGCGCAAGACGCCATTGCGGCGGCGGGCGGCGCGACGGCCGAGGCCAACTTGCAGGGGCTGAACCTGGCGCGGCTGCTGCACGACGGCGAGCAGGTGGTGGTGCCAGCCCAGGGCGGGCCACAAGCGACGAACGCGCCGGTGGGCGGGGCCGCGCCCACGCCGAGCACCAGCGCGGGGCAGCCGGTCAACCTCAACACCGCCACCGCCGCCGAGCTGGAGGCGCTGCCCGAGATCGGCCCGGCGCTGGCCCAGCGCATCATCGACTACCGCGCCGCGCACGGGGCCTTCGCCACGCTCGACGACCTGCTGGAGGTCAGCGGCATCGGCCCAGCCACGCTCGACGCCATCCGCGACCTCGTCACGGTGGGCTAGTCACCCGCGTCAAAGGAACTGTTATGTCTTCCCTGATCCACGCGAATAAACGCCTGTGGCAGCGCCACGTGATCGCCGAAAACCGGCGCTCGATTGAGGGGCTGCTGGCGACGCTGACCGCGGAGCCGCTGTATGTCATCATGGCGACGGGCGCGGAGCATCGGGGGCGCGAGGCCGTGGCGGCGTTTTACACTGGGCTGTTTGTGTCGATGCCGGATGTCACCTTTGACCTGCAAGCAGCGTACATCGCCGAGAACGGCGTGGTCGAGGAGTCGGTGCTGGTGGGCACGCACACCGGCGACCTGTTCGGCCTCGCGCCGACCGGGCGGCTGGTGCATCTGCCGCTGACGATTGTGTTCCCCATGCTGGCGGGCGAGATTTTGGGGGAGCGCTTGTACTTTGACATGGATAGTTTGCAGCGCCAGCTTGGGCTGCGGGCCTAACGCCGTGGAGGCCATTTATCACCGGGCGGTGCTGGCGGAGGCGCTGGGCGGGCAGGTGTCGGCACGGGCGCTGGCGGCCATGGGCGCGGCCAACGTCGGGCAGGATTCGCTGAGCGGGCTGCTGCAGTTCGCCTGGCACTTCGACGACAGCCTGTTTGCCGAGGGGCTGGCCTGCATGGAGCAGTGGCGGGCCGAAGCCGTGGCGGCAACCGAGCCGGCGGCGGCCTGGGCGGCGTTTGGCCGGCTGACGCACGCCGCACAAGACTTCTATTCCCACTCGAACTACGTGGCGCTGTGGCATCAACAGCAACAGTTCGCCGCCGGGGCCGCGCCGCCGGTGGAGGCGATTGACGGGCTGGACCCGGCCCTGCTCACAGATAAGCGGCTGGTGTCGGGCCGCGTGTACCTGCCGTGGGAGGCGTTGACGTTCGTGCCGCAATTGCGCGGACTGGCCAAGCTGATCCTGCCGCGCGACGCCCACGCCTGGATGAACCTCGACCGGCCGGAAACTGGGCCGCTGTTCCCCTATTCGCTCGCCGCCGCGCGGCAGCGCACGCGGGCCGAGTTTGACCGCACACTGGCCGCCATTGGCGAGGCCCAGAGCGAAGCGGCCATGCGCGCCTTTTGCGACCACTGACCCATGCCCAACCGGGCTTGTCACAAAGCGGCGGCGGGCGGTGTTTATAGGGTAGCAGGTCGCTGCGCGGCGGCCCAGCGCGCCGAGGCCGAATGACACTGGCAGATCGTGGCCACACCTAAGCAAACGCTTGACAGGCGCACCGGAACCGGGCCGGGCGCCCCCCTGCCTTTGGCGACCTCAGCCGAACACACCGCCGCGTTTGAAGCTGCCTTTACGGAGCACTACACCCGCGTGTATGGGGTGCTGTTTCGGCTGCTGGGCGAACGGGCCGAGGCTGAAGACCTGACCGTGGTAACGTTCTGGCGGCTGTGGCGGCGCGCCCCGGCCGAGCCCGAGAACCTGGGCGGCTGGCTGTACCGGGTGGCGCTGCGGCTGGGCTACAACGCCCTGCGCGCCGCGCGCCGCCGCACTCGCTACGAGCTAGAGGCGGGGGCCGACGCCCTGGAAACCAGCGCCCCGCCCGACCCGGCGCGGGCCATGGAACGGACCGAGGAACGCGCCCGCGTGCGGGCGGCGCTGAAGCAACTACCCGAGCGCGACGCCCAACTGCTGCTTTTGCGACAGACCGGACTGTCGTACAAGGAACTGGCGGCGGCGCTGGGCGTGGCCCCCGGCTCCATCGGCACGTTATTGCACCGGGCCGAGGCCGCATTTGAGCTGGCCTATGGGCCGCCGGACGACGAGTAAGAGGAGAAGACCGATGCACGTGTCACATGCAGACCTACGCGCTCACGCCGACGGTGAACTGCCCGAGACGCGGGCGGCAGTGGTAACCCACCACCTGGCGGAGTGCCCCGACTGCCGGGTGCGGCTGACGGCGGTGGTGGCGCAGGCGGCACGGGTGGAAGCCCGGCTGGCGGCGCTGGCCCCCACGGCGCAAGAAGCGCCGCGCCCGGCCCGCCTGGCGCGGCAAGCTATTCGCGAACGGCAACGAAAGGATGGAGACGGTATGCTTAAATCGATCTTTGGACGGCGGCCCGTGTGGGCCGGACTGATGACGGTAGCGGTATTGACGGTGGCGTTTAGCTTTGCGCCGGTGCGCGTGTGGGCGGGCGAGTTCCTCAGCCTGTTCCGCGTGCAGCGGATCGCGGTGGTGCCGATTGACATCACCCGCCTGAGCAACTTGGACGGCGACCAGAACCTGGCCCAGCAGATCGGCCAGTTGTTCGCCGACACGGTGCATGTGACCAAGGAGCCGGGCAACCCGGTGGTGGCGGCCAGCGCGGACGAGGCCGGGCAGTTGGCGGGCTTCAGCGTACGCGCGTTGAGCGGGCCGGTCAGTGCGCCCATCTTCACGGTGCAGGACGGCGCGGCGTTTGAAGTGACGTTGGACCGCGCGCGCGCCCAGGTCATCTTGGACGCCTCGGGGCGCAGCGACTTGCAATTGCCCGCCTCGCTGGACGGCGCGCAGATCGGCGTGGTCATCCCCTCGGCGGTGACGGTGGCCTACGGCGGCTGCCCGACTGACGACCTGGACGAGGCCGCACCGGCCGAAACCGACCGGGCCGCGCGCCGCAGTTGCGTGCTGCTGGCGCAGGTGCCCAGCCCGACCGTGGACGCCCCGCCTGACTTAGACCTGGCGGCGCTGGCCGAACTCGGCCTGCAATTCACGGGCATGTCGGCCGAGGAGGCCCACGCCTTCAGCCAGACCGTAGATTGGACTTCGACCCTGGTCGTGCCCATCCCGAGCAACGCGGCCGACTACGAGCAGGTAAGCGTGGACGGCGTGAGCGGCACGCTGATCTACAGCGCCGCTGAGGACGGCGCGCCGCAGCGGTCGGTGGTCATGTGGGTCAAGGACGGCATCATCTACGCGCTGAGCGCGTATGGCGACACCGCCCAGACCCTGGAACTGGCGAACAGCATTCAGTAGACCGTAACGCGGGGCGGCCGGCAGCGCGTTTTAGCCCGCTGCCG
>JAYUUW010000319.1:0-2209 GCA_043754665.1 Anaerolineales bacterium
GCCGGCATGACCGTGCACCAGGCCGATTGCAGCGTGAACTTGTCGCCGTACAGCGCGCGCACCTTGGGCAGCACGGCCGGGTGGTCGATCAGGCGCTCAATGGCCGGCTCGGTCTCGAAACCGCGCCCCACCTGATCGAACTTCGTGGCCGGTTTGTTGCCGTGCAGCCGCTGGGAGGCCTCCAAGACCGCATCGCACTCGGCCGCGCTGAGCACATCGGGGATGAGGAGATACCCGAAGCACTCAAACATGAAGCGCTCCATCTCGGTCATCGGGCCGGGCTGCGCCAGGGGCGTCAGCTCCAGATGTTGGGGGTTCGTGGCCGACCCGTTCACATCCTCCGGGCCGCGTTTGACTGCATCCATCATGGCACAGGCTCCTTGAAGCGGCGGCGGCCGATTACGGCCGGCGCTAGTTGTCGAACGGAATGGGCGGCATGCCGCCGCCAAAGGCCGCATCGGGCCGGGCGTAGTCGCCGGCCAGCGCGGCCCGCAGCGGCGTGGTGCGCGCCAGCCAGGCCGGGTCGGTCGCGTCGCGGTCCGAGCGGCGCAGCCACGGCGGGCTGTAGATGAAGTGCATGTTGTAGCGGTCGTAATCCAGGTGGCTGGGCATGGGCGAGTGCCACACGCCGTTGTGGAACAGCAGCACCGAGCCGCGCCCGGCGCGGATGATGTGCTGGATGGGGCTGGCGTAGACCTGCTTGCGGGCGTCCTTGGGCAGCGGCACCGGGCTGCGGTGGCTGCCGGGGATCATGATCATGTTGCCCATGTTGTCGTGCGACTGGTCGGTCAGGGCGTAGCTGGCGCGCAGTTGCAGCAGCGGCAGGGGATACGACACTTCTTTGAAGTCGTACATACTGGAGCCGTCTTGGTGCCAGGAACTGCGCTCGCCGTGGGCGGGCATGACCGTGCACCAGGCGGCCTGGAGCAAAAAGCGCTCGCCGTACAGCGCGCGCACCTTGGGCAGCACGGCCGGGTGGTCGATCAGCCGCTCAATGGCCGGCTCGGTCTCGAAGCCGCGCCCAATCTGCTTGAACTTCTCGGCCGGCTGATTGCCATGCAGGCGCTTGGCGGCTTCGAGCGTCTCATCGCACTCGGCCGCGCTGAGCACATCGGGGATGAGCAGATAGCCGAAGCACTCGAACATAAAGCGCTCCATCTCGGTCATCGGGCCGGGCTGCGCCATCGGCGTCAGTTCCAGGTGTTGGGGGTTCAGGCTGGCCCCATTGCTGTCTTCCGGGCCGCGTTTAACTGCGTCCATCATGGTCAGGCCTCCTTGAAAAAGTTGGGCTGCGCCGTAAGCGCGCGGCGAGAAGAATATTGTAGCACCGGGGTGGGGCTAGGGCGGCGGCTGACGGAACGTGGCCGACTTGCCGTGCTGGGCGGCCGGGCGGCGGCGCCACTCCTGCGGGGTGAAGCGCGAGTCACGCAGCCATTGCAAAACCGGGCTGGCGGCGCTGGGGGTGAGGGTGAACGTGTCGGCGCGGGTAAAGGCATAGGCCTCGCCGGGGCCGGCCAGCTTGGCGTAGAAGTAGCCGCCCAACCCCTGCGGCGCAGTCCGGCGGCGCGGCAGGTGGATGGGCGCTTCCCACACGTCGTTGGTGGCGCGCACGGGGCGGTCGCCGGCGGCGGCTTCAGCCCGCAGTTCGCCGCCGGCCGCGTCGCGCACCGCAAAGCGGGCGGGCGCGGCATCGGCCAGCTCAATGGCGGCCGGGTAGTAGGGCGTCTTGAAGAAGGTGCGCTCCATGAAGGCCAGCAGGCGCACCGAGTTGAAGGCGTGCAGCAGGTAAGCGCCGGCCGGCGTCTCGGGCGCGGCGGCGGCGGCGACCGTGAGCGTGAGGATGCTCTCGTTGAAGCGGATGCCGGCCCAGGTGAGGTCGGTGGCGCCGAGCGAGAGTTCGGCCTGGCCGCTGCGCCGCCACGGCACGAGCCCGGTGCCGGCCAGGTGGGCGGCCCAGTAGGCATAGTCGGCCGCGCCGAACAGGTTCAGCTCGCGGACGTTGGCGATCTCGACGGTGTACTTGATGGGACGACCGGCGGCAGGTGGCATAGGCCGCGATTGTACACCGAGCTGAGCCGCAGAGGGTGCCAATGTCGATCTGTTTCAACCGCCTCCCACGTACTCGTGGGCTCCCACCCTGAATCGTCCCCCTCACCCGTTCTCTCGCGCGGATTACTGACGTTTCAGAAGGAAATTTGACACTCGGCAG
>JAYUUW010000320.1:0-2829 GCA_043754665.1 Anaerolineales bacterium
CGGACATGAGCTGGTGGTGACGCTCCCGCAGGCCGTGCTCACCCAGACTGGTGAGTGGCTCAACGTGGATGTCCAGGCCGCGCCGCCGGCACTAAACTAACGGCCAATTTGGTAGGCGGCGGCGCGGTAGACCGCCGAAAAAGAAACAAGACGCCCCGGCGCGAGAAGGTCTCGGTCCGGGGCGTTTCTATTTAAGCACTTGATCACTAGACTTTACTGGGAATAGGCGCGGGCCCACCGGTTTCCAAGCCCCAGGACTGCACCCCGACAAATTAACTGTCATTCTGAGCGCAGTCGCGCAGCGCTGATACCAACGCTGCGGTCGCGCGCGAAGAATCTCACCACTCGACGTTCCCAATCGCCAGTTCATGCGCGGTAGTCTCTGAGCGCTTGGCCTGTGTTCTATTTCCGATCAGGTCTACCGAGTTTCCAACGAAGAACTTGAACAGCATCGGCGCGAGTCTTATCAAGTCAGCCGCAGCCGTTGTCATAGCGCCGACCCCCAAGAGAAGGGAAACGCAGCATAAGGGCCGGCCCCGCCTAAGCGCCGACGCCCACCGCCTTCAGCCGCGCGTCGAGCGCCGAGAAGCGGTTGGGCCCGCGCTGCGTGTCCAGCGCCAGCTCGATGGCGCGGCGCGACCCCACCAGCACACACAACTGCCGCGCTCGCGTTACCGCCGTGTAGAGTAGTTGGCGGTAGAGCATGATGGCGTGCTCGGTCAGCAACGGGATGACCACCGCCGGGTACTCCGATCCCTGCGCCTTGTGGATGCTGATGGCATAGGCATGCACCAGGTCGTCGGTCTCCAGCCAGTCGTACACCACCTCGCGCCCGTCGCAGTCCAGCACTAACACCTGCTCGACCTCATCAATGTCCACCACCACGCCGATGTCGCCGTTCGCCACCTCGCGCTCGTAGTCGTTGCGGGTGATCATGACCTTGTCGCCCACGCGGAAGGTGCAGCGCGGCAGTTGGCGCTCGGCCTTGCCGGGGGCGGGTGGGTTCAGCACTGCTTGCAGCCGGGCATTGAGCTTGTCGATGCCGGCCTGCCCTTTGTACATGGGGGCCAGCACCTGCACATCGCGCAAGGGGTCGCTGAGGCCCAGCGTGCGCCCAAACTGCTCGGGGATGCGGTGGCAGGTAATGTCCACCACCAGGTCGGCCGCCTCGGCCGCGTTCTTGGCGGCGAACACGTAGAAGTCGCAGTCGCGCTGCGGCGTCAGCGGGGCCAGCCCCTGGTTCAGCCGGTGCGCGTTGGTCACGATCAAACTTTGCTGCGCCTGCCGGAAGATGTGCGTCAGCCGCGTCACCGCCGCCAGCCCAGACACCAGCACGTCGTGCAGCACCGTGCCCGGTCCGACCGCCGGCAGTTGATCCACATCGCCCACCAGCACCAAATGCGTGCCGGGTTTCAGCGCCCGCAGCAGTTGGCGCGCCAGCACCAGGTCCATCATGCTGGCCTCGTCCACCACCACCACGTCGGCCTCAATCGCCTCTTCCGAGAACGTGTCGCCGGTGTACTTCAGCAGCCGGTGGATGGTGAAGGCCGCGTGCCCGGTGGCCTCAGCCAGGCGTTTGGCGGCCCGGCCCGTCGGCGAGACCAGCACACAGCGGTAGTGATACAGCTCCAGCAGCGCCACCAGCGACCGTAGGCAGATGGTCTTGCCGGTGCCGGGGCCGCCGGTGATGACACTCAGCGGGTTCTCAATCGCCCGCCGGATCGATAGCCGCTGCTCGGGCGACAGCTCGGTTTGCCCCGCCATCGACGCGGCCCAGTGGATCTGCGCCTCGGAGAGCGTGGCTTGCAGCGGCGCGATGGCCGAGCGGCGGTGCTGGGCCAGCCCTTGCAGCAGCGCCGCTGTCTCCACTTCCACCCGGTACAGCGCACCGGAATACACCGGCACATCGTCCAGGTCGAGCCCGGCCTCGACCACCAGCTTATCGCCGCTCACGGCCAGCACCGCCACCATGTCGGCCACCAGCCCGGCCGGCACTTCCAGCAGTTGGGCGGCGGCCTCCACCAGGCGCGCCTGTGGCATATAGGTGTGGCCCTGCTCGGCAAACTCGTTGAGGGTGTAGGTCAACCCGGCCGTCAGCCGCTCAACCGAGTCGCGCGGCAGCCCGGCCTGGGCGGCGATGTGGTCGGCGGTCTTGAAGCCGATGCCGTGAATCTCCACCAGCCGGTAGGGTTGGGTCTGCACGATCTGCCCCGCCGCCGGCCCAAATGCCCGGTAGATTTTCAGCGCTAGGGTGGGGGGCAGGCCCTGCCCTTGCAGAAAGGTCATCAGCCCGCGAATGGCGGCGTGCTCGGCCCACACGTCCACAATGACCTGCACGCGGCTCGCGCCGATGCCGGGCACCTCGCGCAGCCGCTGCGGGTCGGTCTCGATGATGTCGAACGTGTCTTCGCCAAAGCGCGCGATGATGGCGTTGGCCAGCGCCGGGCCGATGCCGCGCACCAATCCGGAGGCCAAATAGGCCTGCATGCCGGTGAGCGTGGTCGGTAGCTGCACCTTCCAGCGGTCGGCGCGGAACTGTCGCCCATGCGCGGGGTGCTCCATCCATTCGCCCATCACCCACAACTGCTGGCCGACTTCAACGGTCGTGAAGTCGCCCACCACGGTGATGAGTTTGGGCAGGCCGTCGTGCTCGAGGAAGCTGGCTTGGGTGGGGGAGGTGGTGCCGCTGGCATCGGCCGCGCCGGCTTGGGCCGCCGCCCCGCTGGGGGTGCTGGCCTCGCCGGGGGCGGTGGGCACGGCACGAACCCGCAATTGCTGATCGGGCGCGAGCCGCAAAACGGTGTAGGTGGATTCCGGGTTGCGGAATAC
>JAYUUW010000321.1:0-4087 GCA_043754665.1 Anaerolineales bacterium
TCTCGCTGAGCACATACTGCGCTTCGGCCAGCCCCAGCTCCCACGGGATGCCGGCGTACTTGATGCTGCTGAGGGGCGACGCGCCCGTGCCGCCGGCGCTGCCGCTGATCAGGATCACATCGGCCCCGGCCTTGGCCACGCCCGCCGCAATGGTGCCCACGCCGGACTGCGCCACCAGCTTGACCGAGATGACGGCGCGCGGGTTGATCTGGCGCAAGTCGTAGACCAACTGGGCCAGGTCTTCGATGCTGTAGATGTCGTGGTGCGGCGGCGGCGAGATGAGCGTGACGCCGGTGGTGGCGTGGCGCAGCGCCGCGATCTCGGCCGTCACCTTGTGGCCGGGCAGTTGGCCGCCCTCGCCAGGCTTCGAGCCTTGCGCCATCTTGATCTGCAATTCATCGGCCGACACCAGGTAGGCGGCCGTCACACCGAAGCGGGCCGAGGCCACCTGCTTAATGCGGTCGTTGCGCTCAGTGTCGTAGCGCAGCGGGTCTTCGCCGCCCTCGCCCGAGTTGCTCATGGCGTCGAGCCGGTTCATGGCCACCGCCAGTGTGCTGTGGGCCTCGGCCGACAGCGCGCCGTGGCTCATGGCCGCCGTCGAGAAGCGCCACAATATGGCGTGCATCGACTCGACCGCCGCCAGCGGGATCACATCGGCCGGCGGGTTGAACTCCAACAGGTCCGAGAGGTCAATCGGCGCGGCCGAGTGCTGCAAGCGGCTGTAGCGCATGTAGGCCGCGAAGCCTTCATGCCAGTGGCCGTTCAGGGCGTCGGGGGTGCGCACGGCCTCGTGCAGCGCATGCACGATAGCCGGGCTGTAGGCGTGCAGCTCGCCGGTGCGCTTGAACTTGTAAAAGCCGGGGCTGGGCAGCGCGGGCGCTTCGGAGCCGTAAGCCGCCGCGTGCCAGCGCAGCCCGATCTCGGCGATGCGCTCCAGCGACAGCCCCTCCAGGTGGCAGGTGGTGCCGCTGAAGTACTGCTCGACCACCACGGTACGCAGGCCGATGATCTCGAATATTTGCGCGCCGCAGTAGGCATCGACCGTGCTGATGCCCATCTTCGACATGATCTTCAACAGGCCGTGCTCGGCGGCGTGGATGAAGCGGGCCACGGCCGTGGCGGGCGACACATCACCGCGCGCCACATCAATGCCTGTCGCCAGCGCCAGATACGGGTTCACCGCCGCCGCGCCGTAGCCGATGAGCACCGCAAAGTGATGCACCTCGCGCGGCTCGCCGCTCTCGACCACCAGATCGACCCCCACGCGCTGGTCGGTGCGCAGCAAGTGATGGTGCACCGCGCCCAGCGCCAGGCTGGCCGGGATAAACGTCTGCGCGGCATTCACGCCCCGGTCGCTCAGGATCAGCGTTTCAGCCCCGCCTCGCGCGGCGGCCTCGGCCTCGGCTTGCAGCCGGTCGACCGCCCGCTTCAGCCCCGCCACGCCCTCGGCCGCCGGGAACAGCGTCGACAGCGTCACCGCCTTGAGCAGCGGGTCGGCCCGCAGCGCGGTCAGGCCCGCGTCGCTCAGAATGGGGCTGTCCAGTTCGAGCATTTGGGCCTGGGCCGGGGTCTCCGCCAAAAAGTTGCCGCGCGCCCCCAGCCGCACCCGCAGCGACATGACCAAATCCTCGCGCAGTGGGTCGATGGGCGGGTTGGTCACTTCGGCGAAGCGCTGCCGGAAGTAGCTGAATAGCGAGCGCGGCTTGTCGGACAAAATGGCGGGCGAGGTGTCATCGCCCATCGAGCCGATGGCCTCGGCCTGGTTCTCCACCATCGGGCGGAGCACCATAATCAACTCCTCGGCGGTGTAGCCGAAGGCGGCTTGCAGCGCGGTGGGTGAGTCCTTGGTCGGTTCGCCCGCGGGTTCGTCGGTGGTGGCGGGCTCAACGGTCTCCGACAGGTTGGTGGTGACAAGTGCCGGCACCTGCCGCACCGCCGCCTTGAGCCACGCGCCATAGGGCTGGCGCGCCGCCAATTCCTGCTTGATCTGGCCGTCCTCTTGAATGAGGTGGCGCTTAGTATCCACGGCCAGCATCTGGCCCGGCCCCAGCCGGCCCTGCACGCGGATGCGCTCGGGCTCAATCGGCACCGCGCCGGCCTCCGAGGCGGCGGCCACCAGGCCGTCTTCGGTCACCAGGTAGCGGCACGGGCGCAGGCCATTGCGGTCCAGCGTGGCCCCGACGATGGTGCCGTCGGTGAAGACCAGCGCGGCCGGGCCGTCCCACGGCTCGCTCAGCCCGGCATGGTAGGCGTAAAAGTCGCGCACTTCCGGCGCCAGGTGCGGCTGCTTTTCCCAGGCGGCCGGCACCAGCATGGTCAGCGCATGGCGCACGTCGCGCCCGCCCTGCACCAGCAGCTCCAGCGCGTTGTCGAGCATGGCCGAATCGCTGCCGGCGGTGTCCACCACCGGCCGCAGTGCCGCGCCGTTGGTACAAAACTCAGCCGACAGGCGCGGCTCGCGGCTCTTCATCCACGCCAGGTTGCCTTGCAGGGTGTTGATCTCGCCGTTGTGGCACACCATCCGGAAGGGCTGGGCGTTGCGCCAGTTGGGCACGGTGTTGGTGCTGTAGCGCTGGTGAAAGACCGCCAGCGGCACCTCGTACAGCGGGTCCAACAGGTCGGTGTAAAACGCGCCCACCTGCGGGGCCAGCAGCAAGCCCTTGTAGACAATCGTGCGCGACGACAGCGAGGGCACATACGCGCCCAGCGGGCCGGCCCCGCGCTCGAAGTCCTTGCGCGCCAGATACAGCCGGTGCTCAAATTGCAGGCCGTGGTCAGTCTCGGCCGCGGGGGTTACCAGGGCGTGCCACAGGCGGGGCAGGGTGGCCCGCGCCCGCGCGCCCAGCACCTCGGCGTCAATCGGCACGCTGCGCCACGCCAGCAGGCGCACATCGTGACGCACCAGCGCGGCCTCGGCCATGCTCAACAGCTCGGCCTCGCCCTCGGCCGGCAGGAAGAACACCCCCACGCCCAGGCGCGCCGGGTCCACCGTGCGGCCGGTCAGGCGCTCGGCCTCGCGCGCAAAGAATTGCCGCGGCAGCGGCGTCAGCACGCCCGCGCCGTCACCTGTGCGGGCGTCGGCGGCCAGCGCGCCGCGGTGCTGCATATTGGTAAGCGAGTCGAGCGCTAAGCGCAGCAAACTGTGGCTGGCGTGACCAGCTTGGTCGGCAATAAAACCGATGCCACAGCCACCCCGGTCGAAGCGGGGTGTGTAAGGGGAAGAGCTAAGGGGCACGGATACCTCGCAGGCGAGACTCAGTTATTGGAGAAGGCCGTGCCGGTTAGTCTAGGGCACGGTCTCCAAACTGTCGTCCTGCCTGCGGGCCATTTCCGGCGCGAACAAGCACATTACCCAAACGGGTAATGTGTAGTCTGCCTAATTGCGGGGAAGGCTTTTTGTTCGGTTTGTCTGAAGCACTGCCCCGCCGCGCCGATTCTCCTCAAAACCAGCGCGGCGGGGTGACCAGCTACCAACACAATCGGCGTGCTGCCAACTCTGCTTCTCCTCTGATGCGCTCTGGCCGTCCGTCTTCATCAAAACGAGCGGCCGGAGGTCAAACTCACAGGTCAGTCACCCAACCACCCTAAACGAGAAACGCCCCTGGCAGCCGAGTGAGCTACCAGGGGCGTCGTGGCCCGTGACCTTGCCGCAGGTCAGTTATTCAGTTAGTACGTCTCAGCCGTCGTTCAACTTCCTGCTTAGTGTACGCTGTCACACACGGCCGAGCAATACCCGTTCAGGCCATTTTGGTTCATTTAGCCGCCGCCATCGCCGTTGCCACGGCTTCCGCCGACGGCACCCAGTCCTTGGGATACCCCTCCGCGCCCATCTCCGGCATGTCCAGCCCGGCCAGTTCCACCGCGGCGCTGACGCGCAGCAGGTTGGCCTTCTTGAGCACCCAGAAGAAAACCAGCGACATGCCGGTGACGGTCACGACGATCGCCACCGCCTCGGCCAACTGGGCCAAGAACTGCCCGCCGCCGCCATAGAGCAGGCCGATCACCGGGGTGGCCACGCCGTTCCACGCGGCCGTATCGGGGTTGCCGTTGGCAAAGATGCCCACCGCCAGCACGCCCAGCACGCCGT
>JAYUUW010000322.1:0-1538 GCA_043754665.1 Anaerolineales bacterium
GCCGGGGAACTGGGCATGGATCGCCTCGGCGTACTGCCGCGCCTCGTCCAGGTCGGGCAGCGAGGTCTCGAACCACAGCAGATCGACATACGGCGCATACGCCAGGCTGCGCGCCAGCGTCGGCGCCATGCCGTCTTGCACGCGGTAGTAGCCCTCTGGCGTGCGTTCGGCCGTGGTAAACTGGCGGTCGAGCGGGTCGATGTCCGACATCAACAGCGTGGCGCTCAGCGCGTCGGTGCGGGCGATCAGCACCGTCGGCACTTCGAGCACATCGGCCGCCAGCCGTGCCGCCGCCAGCGTGCGCACAAACTGGCTGGTGGGCACCAGCACCTTGCCGCCCAGGTGGCCGCACTTCTTCTCGGCCGCCAGTTGATCCTCAAAGTGCACGCCGCCCACGCCCGCCTCGATCATGCTCTTCATCAGCTCAAAGGCATGCAGCGGCCCGCCAAAACCGGCCTCGGCATCCGCCACGATCGGCGCATACCAGTACGGCGCGGGCTTGTCTTCCAGCCGTGATACCTGGTCGGCCCGCGTCAGCGCATTGTTCAGGCGGCGCACCAGCGCCGGCACGCTGTTCGAGGGATACAGGCTCTGGTCGGGGTAGGTCTGCCCGGCCAGGTTGCCGTCCGCCGCCACCTGCCAACCGCTCAGGTAGATGGCCTGCAAGCCGGCCTTCACCATCTGCACCGCCTGCGCGCCGGTCAGCGCGCCAAACGTCGCGATGTACGGCTCGCTGTGCAGCAGCTCCCACAGGCGCTCGGCGCCCGCGCGAGCCAGGCTGTACTCAATCGGCAGACTGGCTTGCAGGCGCAGCACGTCCTCCGCCTGGTAGTCGCGGCGCACGCCCCGCCAACGGGCATCTTTGGCCCACTGGGCGCGGAGCGCATCCGCCTGGTGCTTCACATTGCGTTGCGAAACAGTCACTGGGTCTCCTGTGATGATTTCGACTGCGGTAGTGGATTACGGTAAGCGCCGGTCGGCGCTTAGAGTCACTCAGGTCAACGTGCACTGGCCCCGTTGCGGCCAGTGCCGGCCGCGGGCAGGCGCATGTGGACCTTCCACCCCATGCGCCCATGGCCGGACTTACAGAGTATCCGTATTTGGTCGAATTAGGTTGAGAAAAGTAGATGCGTGATTTGTTACACAATAACCTAAAGCCCCGAGCATTCAAGTGAAACCACCGCGCCAACCCCGCCGTCCCGTCGGATTGTTACAATGCCGGCCTTTCACTCAGCCTATTCGGCCGCTTGACTCTCGGCCGCAGTCGCAGTAAAATCCAACATATGAATAAGTACTCAGATGTTCACATGATTGCGCCCGCCGCACCGCGCCCCCTGGACGACGCTACTGCCGCCCAAGTGGCCGAGTTGTTCCGCGCCTTTAGCGACCCCAGCCGTGTGCGCCTCATCGCCGCGCTGGCCGAGGGCGAGCTAAACGTCAGCGCCCTGGCCGCCCTCGTCGGCGTCAGCGAATCGGCCGTCTCGCACCACCTGCGCGGCCTGCGGCAAATGCGCTTGGTGCGCGCCCGCAAAGACGGC
>JAYUUW010000323.1:0-5461 GCA_043754665.1 Anaerolineales bacterium
GGCCGGGCCAGGGTGTAGAACAGCGCCATGAGCTTGCCCAGCGCGAGCTCGTGGCTGGGCAGCGTGGTCAAGCGCAGGAAGGTCCAGGTTTGGCTTTCGCGCTCGCGGGCGATGAGCGTGGCCCCCAGAATGCTGGCGCTGAGGCTGTTGAGGCCGCTCAGCAGCGCGGTGATCAACACCAGCCCCACGCTGAACAGCCCGCCGATGCCCAGCACCAACTCGGCCGGGGTTTGAAAGGTGGAGGTGACGGTGAAGAGGATAGAGCAGGCGGCCGGCACCAGCAGGAAGACCAGGCTGCCGCCCCACAGCACGCTGCCGGCCACGCGCCACACGGCCGAGGCCTGCCAGTGGCGGCGCTCGTAGCGGACGATGGGGTGGCTGGGCCGCGCCCAGGCCGGCAGGGCAAAGCGGGCCATGTGCAGCCCGCTAGTCGTGCGGCTCCGCGCCCGAGGCGGCCTTGATCTGCTCGACGTAGGCCAGAATTTCCTCGGCGCTGTCCATGGCTTTGTCGCCGGTGCCGCCGAGCATTTGGGCCAACTCGTAAATGCGCTCGCTGGCCCCCAGCAGGCGAACGTGGGTCACCGTGCGCCACCCTGAAAGGCCTTCTCCACTTTGAAGTGCTGGTCGCCGAAGCCGGCCAACTGCGGCAGGTGGGTGATGCACAACACCTGGTGCGACCCGCCCAAGCTCCACAGCTTCTGCCCGACGATGGTGCCCACGCGCCCGCCGATGCCCTGGTCGATCTCGTCAAAGATCAGCGTGGGAGTCTGGTCGGCGCGGGCCAGCACGCCCTTCAGCGCATTGCCCAGGCCGGTCACGCGCATGGCCGCCTTCAGCTTGTCGAGCTTGCTCTTGGCCTTCTGCCAGGCGGCGTTGGTCGCGTCTTTCGGGAAAGTTGAGTCGGGCACTTCAATGGTCACGGGTCGGCTCCGGTCGGGCAGGGTCTAGTGGGTCAGGTGGTGATGACCCTATATTTATCATCAATCTCGTGTTCTTGCCTGACCGCCGCCCCTGCCCACGCTGACATTTCGCCGTTAGTTCCATCAATCGTCCCCGTCCGGCCCCAAGCCGCGGTCGGCGCGCACCATGCCCACCAGCCGGCCCGCCGCGCCCCCCAAATTGCCTCTTGCCAGCCGCCCCGTTCTTGCCTACGCTTACATCCGCGCCGTCCCATCGTTGCCCTTGACCTAACCCGCCCTTTATTCCCTTCAGGCCCTTTATACCCTTATGCTTCCTCAACCCCCTAGCGCCGCCGCCCCCGCCGCCCGCGCCGCTGCCGCCTACCAGGCCGCCTTTCACACCGCGCCCGCCTTCACCGCCCGCGCCCCCGGCCGCGTCAACCTGCTCGGTGAGCATGTGGACTACAACGACGGCTGGGTGCTCCCTGCCGCCATCGACCGCGCCGCCTACGTGGCCGCCGGCCCCGCCGCCGAAGACGGCCTGATCGAGATCGAAGCGCCCGATCTGAACGCCCGCGTCAGCTTCCGGCTCACCGACCTCGACGCCAAGCTCGACGTCCAGGGCGGCGCGCTGCCGCGCTGGGCCTGGTACCCGGCCGGCGTCGCCTGGGCGCTGCGCGCCGCTGGGCTGGCCGTCACTGGCCTGCGCGCCGTGCTGGCCTCCGATGTGCCGGTCGGCGCGGGCCTGTCCTCCTCCGCCGCCGTGGAAGTGGCCTTCGCCACCGCCTGGCAGCACCTGGGCGGCTGGGTGCTCAATCCACTCGACCTGGCGCGCCTGTGCCAGCGCGCTGAAAACCAATACGTTGGCGTCAACAGCGGCCTCATGGATCAGTTCGCCTCCGCCTGCGGGCAGGCCGGCCACCTGCTGCGGCTCGACTGCCGCACGCTGGCCTGGCAGGCCGTGCCGCTGCCGCCGGGGGTCAGCATCGTCGTGGCCGACACCACCCTGCGCCGCGAGCTCGGCCAAAGCGCCTACAACACCCGCCGCGCCGAGTGCGAGGCCGCGCTGCGCGGCCTGCGCGTGGCGCTGGGCGATGACAGCCTGCTAGCCCTGCGCGATGTCTCCGTGGCCGACTTTAACATCCACGCCGCCGCGCTCGATCCGGTGGTGGCCCGCCGCGCCCGCCATGTGATTGAGGAGTGCGCCCGCACCGAGGCCGCCGTGGGCCTGCTGCAAGCCGGGCGCGTGGCCGACTTTGGCGCGCTGATGAACGCCTGCCACGCCAGCCTGCGCGACCTGTACGCAGTCTCCGGCCCGGAGCTCGACGCCATGGCCGCCGCCGCCCAGGCGCTGCCCGGCTGCTACGGCGCGCGGCTCACCGGCGCGGGCTTCGGCGGCTGCACCGTCAACCTCGTCGCCACCGAGGCCGTCAGCGCCTTCGTGCCGGCCCTCGCCGCCGCTTACAAGGATGCCACCGGCCTCACCGCCGAAATCTACGTCTGCCAGGCCGCCGCCGGCGCGGGCGTGCTGCCGCCCACCGCCTGACGCCTCCCAACCCTCGCCCTCACCCAACCGCCTCCCACCTCTCACTTCCCACTTCTCACCGCCTATGCCCCGCCGCTCTCCCCGCCCTCGTCCGAAGACCCGCGCCGAACTCCTGGCCCGCGAAGCCGCCGACTGGGCCGAGCTCACCGCCGCCTGGCGCGGCCTGCCTGAAACCGCCCTCACCCAGCCCGGCGCGTCTGGCCCGGCGTGGAGCGTCAAGGATGTCATGAACCACATCGCCGCCTGGCAAGCGGCCGCGCTGCGCATCATCCCCGCATACCTCGCCGGCCGCCGCGCTACCCTCGGCCACAGCACCGACCGCTTCAACGCCGACCAGCAGGCCGCCGGCCAAACCCGCAGCCTGGCCGCCACGCGTCGCCGCCTGAACGCCGGCCGCCGCGCCCTGCTGGCGCTCCTCGCGGATATTCCCGACGCCGCGCTGCTCGACCCCGCCGGCCGCATTAACTGGTGGGTGCGCTACACCACCTACTCCCATTACGGCGAGCACATCCACAACCTCACCGCCTTCGCCGCCCGCCACCGCAAATAAAAATGGGCCGGGCTGCATTGCCTGACCCACCGCTATGCGCCTCGCCGCTGTAGCCCGCGCGCTGTCACTTCCCTCGGCTCAGACATGCCATAGACTCAACCCTCCTTTCCGATTTGTCATTTCACATATGCGCTGCGGCGGTGCCCCATCCCTCCAGGCACAAACGGGCCGGCGGCCATCTCCATCAATGAAATCAATGTCACCCCGAACCCCGCCTCAGGCTGCCTGACCTGGCGCTGCCTTGGGGCGGGTGACGCGAAGCGTCTCACCTCGATTGACTCCGCTGGGGTCCTGGCACCCTCCCGCAATAATGTTTGTGAGTAATCCCCCTCAGGCGCTTGGCCCTCACGCTGCCTTCAAGCGGGTGAGAAATCTGCAACTCGGCAAACCCGCTTGCAAGTTTCTGAGCAACCCGGCCTCCGGCCATTGGACCTAAAGCGGTTGCCAGACGCGCGTAAGGCATCAGGTGGGATTTGCGATTAGCCACGCTAGAACGAATTTCGTAGGGCCGTTCGCGAGAACGGCCGAGACGCGCTACCAATGCGAGCGCCGTACTGCCACCTGGAATCTGCTCTAGCATTCCCTTGGCCCCTGCGCCGCCGTAGCCCCACCCACCGCTCGAATCAAAAAACGGGCCAGGCAACACTGCCTGACCCGTTTGCTATTCCCTACTGCCCGCCTAATCCGCCCCTAGCGCCGCCGCTGCTGCCGCCTTCACTTCTGGCTGCTTCGGCTTGGGCCTAAAGTTCACCACCCCAATGCCGCCCACAATCAGCAGCGCCCCCACCACCAGCCGCCAGTCGGCTGGCTCGCGCAGAAAGATAATGCCCAAGATCAGCCCAATCACCGGGAACACATACGTTACCAGCGAGGCCCGCGTCGGCCCCCAGGCATTCATCAAGTAGAAGAACAGCACATAGGCCAGGCACGACCCCAGCACCCCCAGCCACAGGATGGCGAACCAGGCCAGCGGCGTGTCGGGGAAGTTCATCGGGCGCTCCACCACCGGCGTCACGGCCCACATCACCCCGTTGGCCACCAGCAGCATCATGCCCGATTGCAAAATCGGCGGCTGCCCGCGCAAGTGGCGGCGCGAGAACGTGGCCGCCACCGCATACGAGACGGACGCCAGCAGCACCGCCGCCTGGCCCCACAGCCCCGCGCCGGCCAGCGCATCGCGCAGCACCTCCGGCTGGAAGTCGCGGCTCACCAGCACCACCACGCCCACAAAGCCCACCACCAGCCCCACCAGTTTGGGCAGCGTGATCTTCTCATCGTTCAGCCAGAAATGCGCCAGCACAATGGTGAACAGCGGCACGGTGGCATTGAGGATCGCCGCCAGGCTGCTGGCAATGTACTGCTCGCCCCAGGTGATGAGCACAAACGGCACGGCCGTGTTGAACACGCCCATGAAGATAAAAGCCAGCACCGTGCTCCGGCTCATGCGGATGTTCTGACGGCGCGCCACCATAATCAGCACCAGGCCGATCAGCCCGAACAGAATCCGAAACGACACCAGCGTCAACGGGCCGGTCTCGGCCACCGCGATCTTGATCCACAAAAACGACGAGCCCCACACGAGTCCTAGCAAGCTGAATACCGCCCATTGTTTCATGGTTGATTGTCCTCTTTCTCTCGCTGCTGCTTGCGCAAATCTAGGCTTTGGCTTTGCGCTGAGCGCGCCCGTTGGCGCTGCGCTCCGCCGCGCCGTCTTCCGGCTGGGGCAGGGCGGCCGCGGGGCCGTCGGGCAGGCTGGCCGTCAGCGGGCCATCTTCCTTAATGGCCGACAGCGCGATCATGGTCACACTGCGCTGCACCGTCATGCGCCCGCGAATCCGGTGGATCAGCGCCTCCAGCGCGCCCGCGCTGCTCACCCGCGTCTTGATAATGAAGCAGTCTTCGCCGGCCACGCTGTAACACTCCAGCACATCGGGGTCGGCGGCGATGGCCGCCACCCCGGCCGCGTGCCGGTCGTCGTAGGCCGCCGTCAGCCGGATGAAGGCCGTCAGGGTCTTGCCCAGCGCCTCCGGGTCCACCTGCACGGTGTAGCCCCGAATGACGCCGCGCTGTTCGAGCTTACGGATGCGCTCAAACACCGACGGCGCCGCCAGCCCCACCGCCTCCGCGATTTCGGCATTCGTGCGGCGGGCGTTGGCTTGCAGCAAATCCAGTATCTGCCGGTCGATTTTGTCTAGCGTGACCATTGTTCGATCCTGTGCATCCCCTCGTTCCCCCAACATGCGTCAGTATATCCCAATTTGGATCTGTGCCAACTTAAATTATGCACAGACACGCAATCGACTAATCTAGTTATGCTACACAGTGATTTATACTATTGTGATACGGGTAACAAGCCGCCGGCCCTTTACCCCGCCCGCGCTCCCTCCAGCACCAGCAGTCGCTGCTTCGTCTCCACCCCCTGGCTGCCCAGGTAGCCGCGCAGCGAGCCATCGGCCGCCAGCACGC
>JAYUUW010000324.1:0-9578 GCA_043754665.1 Anaerolineales bacterium
ACGATCACGCGCCCGATGACTCGGACACCGACCCGCCGCCCGACGCCCCCGCCGGCGACAAGCTCTCTGACCTGGTGAGCGACTTCTTGGCCCCCTACGCGCACCTGGCCGAGGACGAACTCAGCTACCGCAACCTGCTGCGCATCGGCATCGCCGCCTGGAACCTGGCCCTCTTCCCGCCCGACCGCCACCCGGCCCTGCTCGATGATATGGTCAGCCCCGCGCGGCTGGCCGTGGCCGAGCCGGCCCGCGCCGAAATGCGCGCCCTGCTGCAAGACCTCGTCGCCCGCAAGCGCGAACTGTATGACGCCGAGCGCCGCTACATCGTCGACTTCGACCTGCACACCACCGCCGACGGCTATCAATTGTCGGTGGCCTCCACCCTGCCCAAAGACTAGGCCGCCTGAGGCGCGGCCGGCGTTCGACAAGCGGCGCAGTTCGCACTACGATAGTGATTGAACCTGGCGTTGGTGTTCCGTAGTGGGAGGTGTTATGCGCTCTTCTCCATTGGTTTTGGCGCTCGTGTTTGTGGCGGCCACGCTGCTGCTGCTCGGCGGGCGCGCGGCGCAGGCGCACGAGGCCGCCCCACCCGCGCCGCTTACCAGCGCGCCCACCAGCGAACCGCTGGTCGTCACAGCGGCCGACCCAGCCGCCGCCGCCCCGGCCGGCGGACCGGCGCTGTTGTTGGCGACCACCGTCGGCCTGGACCCGAACTGCCTCGGCGCGACCGAGGCCATCACCGTGCCGGCCGGCACCCAGGTCACCTTCTGCTATCAGGTTACCAACCTCACCGGCTACACGCTCACCGCCCACACCCTGCGCGATTACTTTGGCGAAAACCTCTTGAATGAGCTGAGCCTGGCGCTGCCGAATGGCGCCAGCACCTCCTACAAGCGCGCTGTCACCCCGCCCGGCTCGGTGACCAACCTGGCCACCTGGAGCGTCACCCAGCCCATCACCGGCTATACGGCCGTGAACCTCAACTGCGCCGACTACCCCACCCTCAGCGGCGGGCAGGCCCTGCACCTGGACGACGACGAAGCCGTTAACCTCACCCTGCCGTTCCACGTGCAGTTTTACGACCGCTACACCGACCGCCTGCGGGTGAGCAACAACGGGGCAGTGCTGTTCGACGAACCCAACGCCGGCATCGGCTTCACCAATAATCCGCTGCCCACCGCCGGCCTGCCGCACGGGTTGGCCGCCTTTTGGGATGACTTCGATGCCCAGACGGGCGAGGTGTATGCCGGCCTGGCCACCGTGTCGGGGGTCTCGGTCTACGTCGTGGAATACCGCAGCCGCTCGGTCTTCGGGGGCGGGCCGACCAACCCCGGCTCGTTTGCCGTCATGCTGTTCGCCCCCGGCCAGAGCTATGATGGGCATGTGGCGGTGTGCTACAAAGACACGAACTTCGACGGGTCGCCCGAGGGTACCGACGGGACTGTGAACGACTTTGGCGGCTTGGCCACGCTGGGCGTGAACCACAACGGCGGCGCGGCCACCCAATACTCGTTCAACACGCCCAACGTCGCGCTCACCGGCACCTTCGGCCTGCTCTACACGCCCCTGGGCGGCGCCCATGCCGCCTTTGCCGCCAGCGACAGCGCGCGCGTCAACGTCATCACCATCCTCAACCTGCCGCTCGTCCTTCGCTAAGACCGGTTAAACCAACACCGGGCGCGGCCGTCCTGTGCGACGACCGCGCCCGGTCTGTTTAACCAACCGGCTGTTAGCGCCGGACGAGCGGCAGCGCCACCTCGAACCCCAACTCATACGCCCCAATGTCGCAGCGGGCGAAGCCGTCCAAGTTCCCGTCGGCGTAGCGCGGCACGCCGCGCTGGTCGACGCTTAGAATGTGCGGGTTACCTGGCCCCAGGCAGGTCTCCGAGTTGCCGGCGTCAATCGCCGGGCTGCCCGGCAGCAGCGCGTGGGTGCGCGGCGCCTGGTTGTGCGGCAGCAGCGGCCCGAGCACCGGGTCTTGGCCCAGGCGGTTGGTCGCGTCGTTGTTGGTGATGGTGCAGCCGGTGGTGTCTTCGATCAGGTTGTTGCCGTGCGACACCACCGTGCCGGCGCAGTCGTCGGTCAACGGCGCCACTAGCGGCAGCACCCCGTTGCCGTTGTTGCCGATCAGCGTGTTGTGGAGGTTAAGCGTGCCGCCGGTGACTGAGACCCCGCCGCCGGTGCCGGAGTTGCTATAGTCACTGTCGGCCAGGTTGCTGGCGACGGTAACATTGTAAAGCGACTGCACGCCGGCGAAGGTGTACAGCCCGCCGCCGGAGGTGCCGGCGCGGTTGCCGCTCAGGGTGCTGTTGAACAGAACCAGCGCGCCGCCGTTGTACACGCCGCCGCCGGTGACGCTGCTCAGGTTGGCGCTAAAAGTGCTGCCGCCGATGCGCGCCTGGCCCGTACTGACCGCGTTGTACAGCCCGCCGCCCTGGCTGGTGGCGATGTTGCCGCTGAACGTGCTGGCGCTGACTGTGATTGGCCCGGTGTTGTACAGCCCCGCGCCATCTTGGGCGGTGTTGCCGCTCAGCAGCGTCCGCGTGAACCACAGGCCCGCGCCGGCCGCCTGCACCCCGCCGCCGTTGAGGCCGGCGCTGTTGGTCAAAAATTGCGTGTCCGTCAAGTGTCCGAGGGTATCGTCCGTGGCATACAGCCCACCGCCGTATTCCTCGGCTCCGTTGCCCCGGAAGGTGACGTTGGTTAGGTTGGCCGTGCCCCCATCGACGTAAATGCCGCCGCCGCTCCCAGCGGTGTTGCTGAGCACCTGGGTGTTCAGCATGGTCAGCGTGGCGGCGCCGTACTGGTAAATCGCGCCGCCAAAATAGCCCTGATTGCCTTGCAGTACGCTGTCTTCCACGTGCAAGTCGCCCACGAAGTTGTAGACCGCCCCGCCGCTGGAGGTGGTGAAAGCGTTGAGAATGGTCAGGGCGCGCAGCGTCAGCCGGTCCGCGTAAAGCGTAAAGGCGCCGTCGGTCACCACGTAGTTGTTGAGCGTGATGATGGAGAGCGCCGCCCCGTTGCCCTGGATGGTCAGGTCGTCGGTGATGTCCAGCCCGCCCAGCGCGCCATCGTTGTCGTTGCCGCCGAGGGTTAGGGTGTAGGTCGCGCTGGCGAGCAAGATCGTGTCCGCGCCGGCCAGGGCGTTGGCCTCCATCACCGCCGCGCGCAGGGTGCAAATGCCGTTGCCGGCGCCCGTCTCGCACACGCCGTTGCCGGGCGTGGCGTCGGGCAAGTCCACCGTGGCGTTGACGCTGAACGGCCCGGCGGCCAGGGCCGGGGCGGCGGCGGGCCAGCCGCTGAGCGCCGCGATCAAGGCCCCAATCAGGGCCACGCGCCGCATTGCCTGGTATCTCATACTGCTGCCTCCCGCTCCCCTCCAACCATTGTGCGCTTCGGTTAGAACTATAGCGCGGCCGCGGTCCAGCACCTATGAGACAGCAGTCACCCCCCAACGTTTGGCCGCGCCGCCCCTCCTTAGCTCAACCATCCCTTTGCCCTGCACATCTTCCTTGGCTCAACCTGTCGCCCGCCGTCACCCGCCCGCCCGACTTGTCATTTCGAAGCCCCCGCCAGAGCCTTGGAACTAGCCAAACCCTGTGGGGGGTGAGAAATCCGCAACTCGGCTTAACCGCTCGCAAGTTTCTGAGCCACCCGGCCTCAGGTCGCTTGACCTGGCGCTGCCCCCAGGCCGGTGACGCGCTTTTTGCCCCCAGCCTGAAATAAACCCCCGTTTTGCCGCGCCTGTCACGCCGCCGTTTATCGGCTAGAATGCCTCTAGTCCGCTAACCGCCGCCGCCCTTCGTTCCCACGGGAGTCATCCCCTTGGCCACTGCCTTTCACTCGCTCTCCTGCGCTGAGTGCCTCGACGGCGTCGGCCTCGACTTCGCCATCAGCATGGCCTTTCAGCCCATCGTGGATGTCGCCCAGCGCGTGGTGTACGGCTACGAGGCGCTTGTGCGCGGGGTGGATGGCGCGGGTGCGCCGGCCGTGCTGGCGCGCGTGACGCCCGCCAACCGCTACGGCTTCGACCAGGCCTGCCGCGTAAAAGCCATCGAGTGGGCGGCGCGGCTGGCACTGCCCGGCCGCTTGAGCATCAACTTTCTGCCCAACGCCGTTTACCGCCCGGAGACCTGCATCCGCGCCACGCTGGAGGCCTCGGCCCGCTTTGGTTTCCCCACCGAGCGCCTGATCTTCGAGGCCAACGAGAGTGAGCACCTGACCGACTTCGCCCACCTGGTGGGCATCTTTGAGGCCTACCGGCGGCAAGGGTTCCTCACCGCCCTCGACGACTTCGGCGCGGGCTATGCCGGCCTCACCCGCCTGGCCGAGTTTCAGCCCGACCTGCTCAAGCTCGACATCGGCCTCATTCGGGGGATTGATACCGACCACGTGCGCGCCGCCCTGGTGCGCGGCATCATGGCCTTCAGCCAGGAGCTGGGCCTCAGCGTCGTGGCCGAGGGCGTCGAAACCGTGGGCGAGCTCGCCGCCCTGCGCGCCGCCGGCGTCACCCTCTTCCAGGGCTACCTGCTGGCCCGCCCCGCCTTCGAAACGCTCCCGCCCATCAACTGGGACGCAGTGGCGCCGGCGGCGTAGGGGTCAGCCGGCCTGCCGCTACTCCGCCAGCCGCTTCTGCACCTTCTCCGCGCTCGGATGTTCAAGCTGCTCAAAAATCGCTAGCGCCGCTCCCGCCCGCTCGATGGCCGCCTGCCGGTCGCCCAGCCCATCGAGTGCCAGTGCCATGTTCCACCAACAATTGCCTTCGCCGCGCCGGTCGCCAATCGCCGGCCGGGCTCACCTGCCTCGGCTGGCTGGGCGGCCCCTAAGTGGGCGTCGGGCCGGCGCCCGAACTCGCCGCTGCTTTGTCCAGCCACGCCCGTGGGGCGGCCACCACCAGCAAGACTGCCAGGCCCACATAAGCCAGCATCAGGTACGTCAAAGCCATCTGATTGCCGCCGAGTTTTTGCTCAAAGGGCGGGAAGAGGGCGAAGGCGGTATTGATGGCCGTATGCAGCAGCAGCGCGCTAAACAGGTTGCGCTTCGTGCGCAAGAAGATCAAGGTAAAGACCAGGCTGAAGGCGGTGGTGAGCAAGAAGAACACGCCAAACGACATGTAGGCTTGGCTGACACCGGTGACGTAGAACAACGGCCAATGCCATCCGCCCCAGATCACGCCCAGGATGAGGCTGGCGCTCAAGGGATTCCACCGGGTGAGCAATCTCGGCAAGGCATAGCCGCGCCAGCCAAATTCCTCCTGCACCGAACCGCCCACAAAAAACAAAGTCAAAAACGTCGGCACGATCATCAGCGGCTGGGCCAACAGGGCCGTGTCAGGCTCATAGCCGCTCACCCGGCTGTTGAGCCAGACCGCCAGGCCCGTCAACACCACCGGGAGGCCAATGCCGACCAGCCACCAGACCGGCGCCAGTCGCAGGTTAAAGCCCGCCCGCAGGAGTTGTTTGACCGCCGCCCACCCCCCCGCCTGATACGTCAGCGCGACCGCCGCCACGAGCGGACCGTGCGCGCCAATGATGACTGGGACGATATGCGGCACCGGCAGCGTCCACAGCCCGAACGAGGCCAAAACGGCTGGCAGCCAGCAGAGCCACGCGAAGCCAAATGCGAGCATGAAAAAGGACCACAGCGATCTCGTTGCGTGCGAGCTCATGGTTTCAACCCCACTAGCCTGACTGCACTATTGAACTGCGCGCCGCCGGCGTTACCCTCTTCCAGGGCTACCTGCTGGCCCGCCCCGCCTTCGAAACCCTCCCGCCCATCAACTGGGACGCGGTGGCGCAGGCGGCGTAGGCACCGCCGCCCGTATCAATCTCGCGCTTGCCGCCGGTGACGAAATCACCGCCGACGTTCAGCGGCTTTGGGGTATCGGTCATGCCCTCCCCAGTTCAATAGTCAGCAGCCGTTTATTGCGGTGCACTCAGGCGTTGACCGACTGAATCAAAGTAAGCGTTGGTAATGCCTCTGACCCTGGTGTTGGGATGCTGCATCGCAATATAGGTCGTGTTATCCTGCCGGCCAATGGAAAAGTCAGCAACCTCATCTCGCTGCATCACGCCGCCCGCAATTGCTTGCCAGTATTTCAGATAAGTTTTCCCGTAGAAGACAACGGCGGTGGGCTGATGTTGAGCAATAAGGGCTTGAAGGTGCTGAAGGCGCGTTGGGCTTATATGCTGTTCATAGGTCCGCCGACTAGTGAGATAGGGCAGAGTGGAAAAAGACGAATAAAGCCATTGGGAAAGGCTGGGCGATGGCAGTGGCAGCAATTCAAGCGAACATGTGTCTGTATTCCGGCGGCCCCAGGTGTCGCGTTGAAACGCTTTTACCTGTTGCTTGGTTGGGGATAGACCTTGGGAACTGAGAAGCACTCGGATGAGCCTACCCCATGTCTTCTGCAAGACAACGGGTTCGTGCCAAGGACGAGTTATGCCCATAGCCTCGTGATACCCGGCGACGTCTTCTAATACGTGACGCCCACGCTGGTCCCAAGTAGTCAGGCGTCGGCCTAACTCATCAAGACTATTCCCCGTCCCCTCCTCCATACCCACAAACCAAATCGGCGCTGAGAATGTTCCGTAGCCATAGAAGCGGAGCATGAATTCGACCAGAAGTTTGTCATCCAACATCGTAGCTTCCAATGCCCAATCAGCAATCAACAATCACAAATCAGCAATCCTAAATCACGGGATCGTAAACGACGTGCGCCCCCAGCGCGTCTCACGGTCCACCACCACCACCCGGCTGCCCGGCGTCGTGCTCTGGCTCAGCACCGTCACCGTGTAGCTGCCCTCCGGCAGCCCGCTGAGCACGAAGTTGCCGTCGGCGTCGGTCAGGCCCGAAACCGTCACCGGCCCGGCCGCCTGCACCGTCAGCCCGACCAGGCCGTTGGTCCAGGTGTGCGCCGTGGTGTGCACCCGGCCCGTAATCCGGCCGATGTCTTGGTTCCAGTTGAGGTTGGTCGTCAGGTAAATCGGCCACGGCCCCAGCGTCAGCGTGCCGCCGCTGAACGTGCCCAGGTCGTCGCCGAACAGGCTGATCATGCGCACCGTGCGCCCGTTCGTGTCGAGGTTGATCTGCTGGCTGCCGCTGGTGGCCTTGATCCACGCCGCCCACACCGTCTGGCCGTCCTTGTCGAAGCGGTAGACCCGCACCTGCTCGTTGGGCGAGATCACCGCCGGATGGTCGCTGGCCGTGAACGCGCCGAACACATCTAGCAGCACTTCCGAGGCGCGGTAGAGCGGGTGGAAGTACGGGTCCGGCTCAAAGCCAATGGCGCTGTCGCCGTCGGTGGTGGTGATGAAGGCCTTGGCCGGCGAGTCGTTGGCGGGGAAGCCGGTGCCGGTCGTGGCGCCGTACTGCGGCTCGTGATAGCTGTACCAGAAGAAGCGCTCCACAAAACTGTAGCTCCAGGCCTGGAACGTAAAGCGCGCGAAGTCGCGGGCCTTCACCTGGCTGGCGTCGATCGAGCTGCCCGCAAAGCCGGTCTCAGTCAGCCACACCGGCTTGCCGCCCCGGTTGGCGTCGGCATAGTCCATGATCAACTGCACGTAATTCGTGGCGTCCCAGTCCACCTGGTCGGGGTAGCGCGTGAAGCTCACGATGTCCACGTAGTTCAGCCCGCCGGCCGCCATCCATTGTGGCCAATCCCAAATAAACCACTGGTCGAGCAGCCCGGTGTTGCCGGCCGTCTGCGCCGTGGCCGGGCCGACCACCAGGGCCGTCGGGTCGGCGGCTTTCACGGCGGCGTAGCCCACCGCGCTCAGCCGCACGTAGTCGTCCACCGTGCCGTTGAACTGGTGCGGTATGTAGGCCGGCGGCACCCAGCCCTGGCGCAGGTCGGGCTCGTTCCACATCTCATAGTACTTAATCGGCCGCTGCAAGCCCGGCATGTCGTTGTGGCCGTCGCCGTCGTAGCGCTCCACGAAGTTGTACACATACTTGTACCAGTCGCTGCTTTCCCACGGGTCGGTCCACAGGTCGAGCGGCTTCTCGCGCCAGCAGTCGGCGCACGCGCCGTTGGACCACTGCGGCACGCCGTTGCCCATTGAGGCCAGCACCGAAATGTTATGCGCCTGGGCCGACTGCACCAGCAAGTCCCACTTCGACCAGTCGTAGACATCCTCGGCCGGGTTGACGAAGCGCCAGCTATAAATGCGGCTGTCGGACCCGTAAGTGCGGTAATAGCTGATGCCGGTCTGCTCCAGCCAATACATGCTCTTGTTGCGCAGCATGGCGTTCGAGTCCAGGTTGCCGGGGTAGCCGGCCACCGTCTGCGCCTCAATCGAGCTGCCCACCACGCCGAAGAAGCTGTTGGTCGGCAGCTTGTAGGGCATCTGCACCGCCGGCAGGAAGAGCTTGTAGGTCGCGTCGAGCACGCCCTCGCCGGTGGTGGTCGCGCCGTCGTCGCCGGGGCCGGGGTCGGCCAGCGCCGGCCCGCTGTGCGCCGCCAGCAGCACCACCGCCGCCAGCCCCAGCCGGATACCGTTGACTATGAACTTCGCTGCCAATTTACGCATAACCATACCCATTTACCATTCCATTCCCCCACCGCTGCCTTCGGCTAAATCCCAAAGCTGCTGGCGATCCAACTGCGCACCCACACCCAGGTGGGCAGCAGCCCGCCGCCGCCGATCACCAGCGCCAGCGCGCTCAGCGCCGCCAGCACCAGCAGCCCCAAGTATAACTTGCGCCGCGCCGACCACTCCTTGCCGGCCCAGCCCGCCCCCGCCGCCGCGATCAGCAAAATCGTCAGCAGCAACTGCACCGCCGGCAGCAGCGCGTACCACGTCAGGCTGCCCGGCAGGCCAATCCACGTCACCGGCGCGCCGGTGCGAATGACCGGCTCGACCACCCACGGCAGCAGCACCGCCAGCGCCACCACCAGCAGCCCCAGCAGCACCGCCAGCCAGGCGGCGGCGTTGGGCAGCATGGTCCCCGCCTGCGAAAAATCGGGCGGCCCCGTCGGCATGGCCGGCATGCCCGTCGGAATTTCCGTCGGCATGGGCGGCGCGCCCGAAAGGTCGAGCGGCTTTTCTTTCAGGCTGGCCATCCGCGCCAGCGGGAAGACGATCAGCCCGCTCAGCAGCACCAGCGTCGCCAGCGTCAGCAGCCCCAGCCACAACAGGGTGCGCGGCTGCTGCGCCCGCACGTCGGTCAGCACCGTGCGCACCGGCATGTCCACCACGTCGCTGGGGACGACCCAGTTGACGACCGGCACGGTTTCCAGGCAGTCGCTGTTCAGCGTCAGGCCGGGCGTCTCCAAAAAGTCTTCCACCAGCCCCACGGCGCACTCGCCGCTGCCGGGGTAGCTGCGGTGCCCGGCGTTAATGAAGGTGAAGTTGCCCATCGGGAAGAGCGTGGCGGCCGCCGCCAGCGCGCCGTTGGCGGCCGGCATGTACGGGTCGAAATTGCCGTTGAGCACCAGCATGGGCACGGTGCCGGTGATGGGCGCGGTCGCCTCGGCCAGCACCGAGCGCACGCGCCACGCCGTGCACAACTGGTACGCCGCCTGAATGGTCACGGCCTGCCCCTGCACCCAGCGCCGGAACGGGCTAACGTTGGGC